>CALJTN010000129.1 GCA_937976175.1 uncultured Clostridiaceae bacterium
CAAAAGCTTATTACAACCATGATGTCTATAGTTATTGGTTGCGAAACAACTAAAGATATTAATGAAAAACTCGGTGTAGAAAAACTTGCTTTGAACATGTTTGATATGGATACAGTACCTGATCAATCACAGATTAATGAACTAATTAGACGTTTTGATATCGATAGCATAAATCAGTTGCAAGCTATTCATCACGACCTTTTTATGGAACAAAGTAACTCTGTTCATTCTTGTGCCACGATAGTCGTAGACGGTGATCAAACTGGACTAATTGCTAATGGTAAAACATTTGAATTAGCAGAAAAAGGTTACTTTGCTAAGAAGAAAAACCAAAGATGCGATCAACTCGCTGCCGCTTTTACAGGGGAACATTCTGAAAGAGTAGCAATGTTCTTAGATTCAGGCGCCAGCCATTGCACAGATCATTATGATGATCTACTAAAATCTATACTGTCTAAATATAAAGAACAACTTCGTGGTGGTAACCTAGTATTAAGAACTGATAGTGGCTAATGTATACCATATAAAAAACCTAAGAACTTCAAAATTTTACGGAATTTACGGATTCTTATGGTTAGTATTTATAACTCATAATCTTATAAGCTTGTTTAAATCTACAGTTTTATACGGAACTAAGCTTGAAAACGTAGGGGTAAGAACATTGGTCAAGAGTCTCGGCAATATAAAAGGCTTTGTTAAAAGAACTTCAGAAGGAATTACTGTAAATATATCCCCGATAACAAAACTGGCGAAGCTAATTGCTGACGCACTTTGCAGTCACCGATATATGGATATTACCCTTAATACTTGAAGTTAAGGATAAACTATATAAATACAAATTAATCCAAAATTAGAAAAAGTATTTTGGTTTTACTTAGTATTGTTAAATAAAACATTGGTATATTATACCTGAAGGCTCCGCCTAAAAAACTGGAGTTATAAGGAATATTATAGATAATCTTAACAGGGAATTATCTACAAATATATGATTTATATTTGTACGAAACTTAGGTAATAAGAAAAAAGATTCATAGTTTAATAAAAGATATCATCTAAATTTACTGATAAATATGAGAATACACTTGAAGAAGCTACATCATTATTTTTGTACACCCCAACTTGTTCATATAATCTTTCATTATTTAAGGCATAGATTTGTATAGAAAATAATTTGGGGTTAACTAGCCAATATTCATTAACTCCAAATCTTTGATATAAGTTAATTTTAGTTATAAGATCCTGAAAGTGATTTGAAGGACTTAATATTTCAATAATTAAAGTAGGCACACATATGTAGGTATTATCTTTAATCTACCTTTATTACTTATTACTGTTATATCTGAAATCACTTTATTAATATATAGGAACCAATGCATTAGCAAAGACATAATATGGGTATATGAACTTAATGTTATATGTAACTTATATAAGCCCAGTTAGAAAAATTAAAATAATGAAAAATAAGAGAGGGGATTTAGAGGTGAAAGGTAATTATATTGATATATCTGGTATAGCCCAGATGGATGATTTTTTAAAAGTTTCTAAAAAATATCCGTTTTCAGAAATATGTGAAACATATAATTTTCATATTCCAAAAGCCAAACCAAACATTCATAGAATACTTAAGCTTTTTATAGATGCTTCTGTAAAAGAAACTAAAGTTGTAAATGTACCCTTAGGCAAAAGAACAATCATAGAAGGCATGCTCCATATAAAAGTTTTCTACTCAGCAGAGATATATTCTAGTAAGCCTTACTTTGTGCATATAGATGTACCGATTTATACTTTTTTAACATTAAAAAATCCAATTGATGTAGGAATTTTAATTGAAGATGCAGTTATTCACAAATTAGATTCCAGGAATTTATCAATTTCTTCCCTATTATTGGTTTATCCTAAAATAGAAGAAGTAACTTTTCATGAGCAGTGCAATATAGATGGAGATAAATATGATATAGATATTTATGATATGGATAAATATCATATAGATAAGGATAAGAGTGAAAGCCATGGCGTAGATTATTATAAAGAAGATGATACTAGTATAAATTTTCATAATCACAGTGATCTAGAATTAAATGTTGAGTATGATATGAATTCCTATATTTCAGATGAGGGATATTTTGAAGAAGAAAAAGAAGAAAAAGAATATAAGGCAGATAAGGAATATAAAGAAGATAAAGAAGACAAAGAAGAAGATTGCGATTGTGAGTAATAGTGGAATTAAATAAATTCTATTTATGAGTTTAATAAAACCAAGGTTTTTAGTTGCCTAATGTGATATTATTAATTTGATATTAATTTGGCGGTGATTAACATGATAAATAAGGTAGAACAAATATTTAGTAATAGAGATTCTAAGGCAATAGGAAAATTTAAAAAAAGTGCAGTTATGATACTGCTTATGGAAGAGGCAGGGGAACTATCCATAGTATTTGAGGTGCGTGCTCATAAATTAAGAAATCAGCCAGGCGATGTTTGCCTTCCAGGTGGAAAAGTAGAGCCAGATGAAAACCCAAAGGAAACTTCCATAAGAGAAACTATGGAAGAATTAAGTTTAAAGAGAGATCAAATTGCAGATATAGGGGACATGGATTATTTTATAAGCCCTTATGGAGACATAATGTATGCTTTTGTTAGTAAACTAAAATATGGAGAAATAAAACCTAATGAAGATGAAGTACATCATGTATTTAAAGTTCCGCTGAAATTCTTTTTAGAGAATGAGCCATTGCTTTATAAAATGGAGATAGGGCCCGTAAATCAAGAAGGTTTTCCTTTTCATTTAGTTAATGGAGGGAAAAACTATAAGTTTAGAAAAGGGTATTTAGATGAATATTTCTATGAGTATGAGGGGTATATAATATGGGGGTTCACAGCTCAGATTATTAAAAGTTTTATTGAGGTTTTACAAAAAAATAGCCACACTTAAATCACTATGTCATATGAACTACAAAAAAACCTCTATTTATTTTAAATTAAGGTTTTTTTGTAGTTTGGATTATTTGCCTCGCACAATTTTGTTTGATTTAAGGAACACAGAAACACTTAATACAATAAGGGCTAAATAGATAAAGATAAATAAAATGGATATTAATTCTGGTCTGTAGAAGAATTTTAGGTATACAAAAGCCATTACGGAAATTAGAGCCCAAGCCAGAGAAATAAAAGCCAAAATATTATTCCGATGTCTCCAGTGAGTAGGATCTTTCATGGAACCAATAATCTTACTTCGCCGGTTGCTTTTATCCTCTGTATTAATTACTAAGAATTTGAAATAAAGGAAAAATACAAACCCTATTATTGAAATTGCAAGAAGTATATAGGACAAAGAGAACGTGGTTATATTCAAAAAAATCACTCCTTTTAAAAATATAATTGCTATCATTATTGAAAATCATATTTATATAATTAATATGCCCTAAAAGTTAAAACATATGTTTAGCAAAGAGAAAATTGAAAATAGAGAAGTCTTTAATTAGATTTTTTTTTATTTGAAGAAATATATAAATAAATGTGTACTTTACAGTAGATTATAACGTATATAAAGTGAAATTAAAAATGAAGGGAGTTTTATATGAAAAAATATATGGGTTTAATAATGGTGGCTTTATTATCAGTGGTGTTATTTATAGGTTGCGGTAAATCGGGCGGGGATACAAAGCTAGAGGAACCACAAAGATTAGAAGTTAAAATTGATTACAAAGATGTTAAAACAATAGAATTATATGACCTTGATCAGAAGAAAGTTAGGGAATTTTCAAAAGAAGAACATGAGAAAATTGTAGATTATGTAAATTCAAGTAAAACTACTAATAATCCACATATTGAAATGATTACGGGAAATATTATGAAAGTAACATTCAATGATAATTCAGAACTAAACTTTAGCAGTTATGGATCAGAAACTAATTGCGTTGTAGGTGGGAAATATAAGGGTAAAGATTTTAATCATCACTTAATATCTCCAGAAATTGCAAAAATACTTTTAGAAAAATAGAGAGTGGATAAATTATCCACTCTTTTTTTCCCACTCTTCTTTTTTATCAGAAATAACGCTTTCATAATAATCTGTTCCCCATTTACACATAATGTCTAATATAGGCATTACGCTTTTACCTTGTTTTGTTAAGGAGTATTCTACTTTAGGTGGAACCTCAGCATATACTTTTCTATGAACCATTTCATAGGCTTCCAATTCTCGAAGCTGTTGTGTTAACATTTTTTGTGTTATGCCACACATAGATCTCTTCAATTCACTGAATCTTAACACATCATTTTTTGCTAATCTCCAAAGAATAATTGGCTTCCATTTACCACCTATAATATCTAGTGTTAACTCTATGGCACAACTGTATTCTTTATTGTTTATTTTCATGATTTTATCGCTCATATTATCTCCCTTTGTTATTAATTGTTTTCATTAAAAATTAAGTGGTAATATATAGTTTATTAGTATATAAAGAAGTTTAACATACTAAGTTACCAATAAGTGAGTACTTGATTAAAAAATCTTTAGTATGTACAATTATAGCACTGATATTTTTTATATACAATATTTCAATAGCATAATTAAATAAAGAGTGTCAGGTAAAGCATCTTTAAAATGGAGGGGAAAAATGAAAGAAATTCATAATTGGCATAATGAGACTATTGGAGCAAAAGTAGTAGAAGTTCTTAAAAACAATGGTTTTTCAGCGATTTATTTTCAAAGCGCTGAGGAAGCTTCAACGTTTATAATGAATAACATAAAGAAGGGTGATAAAGTAGGTTTTGGTGGATCTATGACTATTAAAAATCTTGGTATACAAGAAAAGGTAAAATCCCTGGGAGGAATTGTACTAGATCACGGTGACCCAACTTTATCGCAAGAAGAAAAAATGGAAACCATGAGAGGCGAACTTCTTAGTGATGTTTTTTTATGTAGTTCTAATGCTGTAACTTTAGAGGGAGAACTTGTTAATATTGATGGAATAGGAAATAGAGTGGCAGCCATGAGCTTTGGACCTAAGAAAGTCATTGTTACCGTGGGTATTAATAAAATTTGCAAAAATGAAGCAGCAGCTTTTGAAAGATTAGAACAAATTGTGGCACCAAAGAACTGTGTGAGACTAAATATGGCAAATCCCTGTACTAAAACGGGAGTTTGTATGGACTGTAAAGCAGACACTAGGGCCTGCAGAATTTATTCAGTTATCAAAAGAAAGCCTATGAGAACTGATATTACTGTAGTTGTAATTGGAGAAGATTTCGGGTTCTAATTAAGTTATTTTGGTGAATTATTCATAAAAGGGTAGACTATTATATATAAGAACAATATAATTGTATTATAGAAACAATTTAATATTGCGTGTAATTATAAGAGGGAATGTGGTTTAACTCCACAGCAGCCCCCGCTACTGTAATCATGGACGACAGGTATAATACCACTTGACTACTTTTTAAAAGTGTTAGGGAAGGGTACCTTTAGGGTGAAGTGAAAGCCAGGATATCTTTTATAATTATGATGAATACAATACCTTCGGAGGGAAGGTAAGGAGTTATTTTTTTATGATCCTTTACCGAACTTTTAAGTTCGGTTTTTTTATTTATAGGAGGAATTATGATCAATGAAAGCAACAAAATTCATGTTGTAACAGGAGCTTTACTAGGGCTAAATTTACTTATAATAACGTTCTTGTGTAAGAATCCAATTATACTAATAATAATGTTCATCTTTTGCGCATTTATTATGATTTATAGTGGAAATAGGGAAAGGTTTAACTTGGGATTTAAATATTTTATACCCTTTTCTATTTTAGCGATAGCTGTTAATATGATTTTTGTGGCACAGGGAAGCACTACTCTATTTTATCTCTTCGGAGAAAAATTTACTCTAGAAGCATTACTTTATGGTGTTATACTATCCTTTAAACTTTTAGTGGTAATTTATTTATTTTCAGTAGCTTCAATACTTATAGATTCCGACGTGGCGGCCTCATACTTTTCTTCTAAAATACCAAAATCCACATTGACAATTATGATTAGTCTAAAAATATTTCCTAGTATGAGGAATAGGATTGTAAACCTAAAAGAGATATACAGCATACGGGGTGTAGACTTTGAAAGTAAAAAGCTTAAAGAAAAAATTAAAAGTAATATACCAGTGTTATCTGTTTTATTAGAAGACTCACTTGAGGGGGCTTTTGATATAGGAGAAGCAGCTTATGTTAGAGGATTTTTGAGTGGGGACAGAAGTGTATATAGTAAACCACCCATTAGGCTAATAGATTATTTATTAAGTATAGTAAGTAGTGCTACAATGCTTTTCTATTTAGTAATAAAGTCTCTTGGCATAGATAATTTTGATATATATATGAAGGTTAGTTTTTCACAGCTTTTTAATTATTGGGTTCTAGGTATTTTAATATCAGTATTTATAATAGAGGTTATGCTAGCTCATGCAGTAAAAATTAAAAAATAACGCTACAGGGAGAAAATTAAATGTCATATATAGAAATTAAAGAATTAACCTACCACTATCCTAAAGAACTAAAACCCGTACTGAAGCATATAAATCTTCAGTTAAACAAGGGGGAAATTTTATTTGTTGTAGGAGAGTCAGGCTCAGGGAAATCTACCTTAGGTAAGTGCATCTCAGGAGCTATACCAAATTTTTATGGAGGTACTATACAAGGAAATGTAAACATAGATGCCCAAGGAATAATAGAGATGGACCATAACAGGAGAGCCCGTGAGGTAACTATGGTTTTCCAAGATCCAGAAAGTCAGCTGATTATGAACAAGGTACATAGAGAGATTGCGTTTGGACTTGAAAACCTGGGCGTGCAAAACTCAGAAATGAAGAGACGTATTTGGGAAGCTATGCAGTTTTCTAATATATTAGATATAGCCCATAGAGAAATTAACACTTTATCTGGAGGGCAAAAACAGAGAGTAGCAATAACCTCTGCAATTGCTTATTTACCAAACTGTATTGTTTTAGATGAGCCTACCTCACAATTAGATCCTGCTTCCGCAGAAGATGTTATTGCACTTATAAAGAAGATAAATGATGAACTAGGGATTACTATTATTATCATTGAACAACGAATTGATAAGTGGTTTGATATTGCAGATAAAATTCTTATATTAGATAAAGGTGAAGTAGCTTTTTCAGGAAATAAAGTGGAGCTTTATAATGAGAAAAAAGAAATGCTGCTAGAGTTTCTACCAAGCTATTTAAAAATATCCAAGGCTTTAGATATTGAAAGTATGCCTTGTGGTTTAAGAGACACAAGGAGAGCTGTTGAAAAATTTACATATGAACCTAAAACTCCTTTGTTAAAACAAGATTTATCTATAGAAGAAGAAATAATAAAAATTGAGAATTTATACTGTAAATATGAAGATAACTTAGTTATCAGAGATTTAAACACTAGCATAAGGCAGGGGGAGTTTATTGGCATATTAGGAGCTAATGGTGCTGGAAAAAGTACTTTTTTAAAATCTCTAATGGGACTCATCAGCTATAGTGGCAGCATTAAAGTGTTAAAAAACTCCTTTATACATGGTAATGGTATCAAAAGATTGTCAAGAGACCTGATTAAAAATTTTAGTGGAGAGTTTAAGGAGATAAAGAAACTTAAAATTAAGGATATAGCCAGAATTATGGGATATGTTTCGCAAAACCCAAATGATTACATATCAAAAGAAACAGTGTATGAGGAGTTAAAATTTACTTTAGATAATTACAAGGTTAAGGATTATGAAGCTATAGATGAGACGTTAAAGGCTTTAGATATATATAAGCTAAAACATAAGAATCCAAGAGATCTTAGTGGCGGTGAAATCCAGAGGGTTGCTATAGCATCAATTTTGGTTTTAAGGCCTAAGATTTTACTTTTAGATGAGCCAACTAGAGGGCTTGATACAAAGGTGAAAACCATGCTAGGGGAGACCTTACTAGAATTAAATAAAAATGGAACTACAGTGATACTTGTAACTCATGATGTGGAATTTGCAGCAGAATTTTGCAATAGATTTATGCTCATGTTTAATGGAGAGATAGTAGGAGATGGAAGTCGCACAGAAGTTCTTCAGCGCGGAATTTATTATACAACTACCATTAATAAGATTTTTAGAAACAAAAATAGTGATATTTTTACTTTGAAAGACTTTCTTACAACAAGGATAAAATAAATTTAATTTGAAGGTGAAATAGTGAAAAAGATTACCATGTATTTAACATTTTTAGTTCCAGTAATATTAATAACACTAAGTATAAGACTTAACAATTATATCAATATGTCTTTAAGTGTAACCTTAGCGGTATTTTTTATAATTTTTTTAAGTTATTTTTATTTTGAAAAGAGTTCCATGGGTACTAAAGAAATAGCAGTTATAGCTACCCTAAGCGTATTTGCAGCAGTTAGCAGAATACCCTTTGCAGCTATATTAAATGTACAGCCCACCACTTTTTTAGTAGCTTTATCTGGACTAGTTTTTGGAGTCTATGAGGGATTTTTAGTTGGAAGCACAGCTGCTTTTATTTCCAATATATTCCTTGGTCAAGGACCTTATACTCCTTGGCAGATGTTTGCTTGGGGTATTGTTGGAGCAATTTCAGGCTTAATAGGTAAAAAGGGTAAAAAACTTTCTGTAGAAAAATTTGCAATTATATGTTTCTTATATGGATTTTTGTTTGATTGGATAATGAATTTATGGTCTGTGCTAGTAATTTTAGATCCAATTAGTATAAAGGGTATTTTAACTATTTATCTTACCAGCATTACGGCGGATATAATGCATAGCGTTGGGAACTTTATTTTTGCTATAGTCTTCTACGAAAGCTTCTATAAAGTTTTAACTAGATTTAAAAATAAATTAGAAATTACTTATATAACAAACATAGAAAAATAATGCTGCTAAGAAGCAGATGTATAAGTTAAAAACTTAATATATACAAAAAAATAAGGGGGAAATAATAATGAGAAAAACAATGCAAAACAAGATTTACACAATGGCTTTGGTATTAACGTTTCTTATAGGACAGATTTTTACAGGAACTAGTAGTGTGGTGAAATCAATAGAAAATAATTTTACAGTTTCAGTACAGGTGCAAAGCTTTGATAAAGTCATTGCCATAGGAACCTCAAGTAAAGCAAATGGCTTTGAGGCTTTAAAAGAGGTACTAGATAAAAACAACATAGCTATGACTTCTAATGATGGACAGTACGGAAAGTTCATTTCAGAAGTTCATGGAATAAAAGCTGGTAAATTTGGTGGATATGATGGATGGCTTTATGCAATAAGTAGAAATAATGGTTATGAAGATATTATGACAGGTATTGATGGTGCTACATTAGAAAATGGGGATAAGCTAATTTTCTATTATGGTGATATGGGAACTTTTGTGGCAAATAAAATTGACTATTCAACAAAGGACGCAAATGTGGAATTAACTATAAGTTTAAATAATACATATAAAGACTTTATAACTGGCAAGGACGTAATCCAAGCTATTAACGGAATAAAGGCAAAAATCGATGGTACTGAAGTATTAGTGGTTGATAATAAGATTACTTTGAAAGCAGGACTAAAAGAAGGAACTCATGTCCTTCAGCTAAGTGACTTTAAAACAGATGGTTGTCCAAAAATAGTTTATGATGAAATAAAATTTACTATAGGAGAAGGCGTAATTTTAAGTGACAATAGTATTGGTAGTGGTAAGGTTGAAGATAATGGTGCTGGAGGTGTAGATAATACTAAAATTTCAAAATCCATTGCGGAAGCAATTAGTAGTTCGGCATCAGCTGTGAAAGCAAAGGGACTTAATACTTGGTCTGCTATGAGTTTAAATAAGTTAGGTGAAAAGGTAGACCCTAGTTTTTTAAAAGAAAGTATAGAGGATATTAAGGTAAGTGGAGTAAAGGATTTAAGTAATACAGATATGGAAAAATTAATTATAGGCTTAACAGCTTCTGGATATACGCCATATAATGTTGAGGGATACAATCTAGTTTCTGAACTGTTTAATAGAGATATAAATACATTTTTAATTAATGATGCTGTGTTCGGAATTTTTGCTTATAATTATGCCAATATAAAGGAAGATTATAAAGTGACTAAGGATAAACTTATGAGTATTATATTAAACTCCAAGTTAAGTTATGAAGTAGATGGAAATAAAATGGTAGGGTGGACATACTATGGGGATAAAATAGATCCAGATATGACAGGGGCGGCTATAAATGCTCTTTCAGAATTCTATGATACAAAACCAGCTGTTAAAGAGTCTATTGATGCTGCAGTTAACACTATGTCTATATTACAAAATGAAAGTGGATACAGCGTTAGTCAATATGGGCTCGCTAGCGAAACTACAGCTTTTGTGATATTAGGACTTACTTCAGTAGGGGTAGACCCAGAGGGAGAAAAATTCACTAAAGCTAAAGGTGATTTGGTTTCTGCTTTACTATCTTTTAAAGCGAGAGAGGGAGGGTTTAAGCATTTAATCCAGGATTCACAATCAAACTATACCTCTACAGAGCAGGGACTTAGAGCACTAATAGCACTTAAAGAGTATAAAGATACTGGAAAATATGATTTTTACTCTAGTGATATTAATTCAAAGGAGTTGCCGGTTTTTGTTTTAGGAAACACCATAGGAACTGATCAGGTTAAGGGCGCAAATGAAGTGAATGCCCATAAGCTACCTGATACCGGAGCGTTAGTTGATACTAGCGTACTTATGGCTTTAGGAATGCTATTTATGCTTATAGGAGCTTTTTACTTAAAAAAGAGTAAAACTGAAAAATAAGAAAAAAGGTTTTTCTAAATTTGTAAACAGGCAGCCTTTATGTTGTATTAATGGAGAAGAGGGGTATGAATGAAAAATAAATTATTGCTTGTAGCTGCAGTTATTTTAGTGAGTTTAGGGTTGTTGAATATTTCTAAAGTTGTGCAAAATAAGTATCTAAGTAAGAACAGTGTTTCAACTGAGCAGAAGGCTAAGGATGAAACGCCCTTAGAGGTTAATACCTCTAAGGAGGTTAATACCTCTAATGAGGTTAATCTAAAAGAAGACAACAAAGATGATGAAGATCAACAGGTTTCTGGAAGTAATACACATAAAGAAGAGCCAAATCCAATAATTAAAGAGGAAACAGAAAAAACAAAGGTTGAAAGTAAAACAGTAACAAAACAAAATAATAAGGTAGAGAGTAAGGCGGAGTTAAAGACTACGATCAATAGTACTGAAAATATAACGGTGACAAAAGATATTGAGAAAGAGCAAGTTATAAAGGATGCTGAACCTAAAAAAGAACCTAATTTCATAATTAAAAATGATATTTCAGGTGAAATTATTTTAGCTATAGATATAATTACAGAAAATAAAACTGTAGGTGAAATTACACTCCGTGAGCTAGATAATAATGCTATTAATTACAAAGCATCAGGGCGAGGGGAAGCAGTTTATTTTACAATGATTAGCAGTCTTAAAGCCAGAGACTTTGGGCCTTTAAGTGGTTGGTGTTATTATGTAAATGGCTCTAAGGCAAGTGTAAGCTGTGGAGCTTATAAACTAAAGCCAGGTGACGTTGTTGAATGGAAGTATTTAAAAGATGGTGTAAATAATTAAATCATTACTAATTGATTTATATATTTACATGTAGAATTTAAAAAAACACTTCAATTTATTACTAAAATGTCTTATAATGTTACCTAGGGTAACAAATTATGGGAATGGGGTGATAAAATGTCACAGTGTCCTTTTTTAACGACTATGGAGGAAGAAGTAGACTGTTTTAAGGAGTGTGCATTATATAAATGGATAGATAATGAAGAGAAATGTCCATTTATTGAATTGAAAAATTTTAAACCTTTCGCGATTAAAAACATTTCTGATTATGATTTATTTAATGAAGATAAAGCATCTCCATTAAGAATGTTATATAAAGAAAGTTATTTATAGGATTATTTTTATGTGCTTGTGTATTACATGTAATAATTGGATATAATTAAGTTTAGACACATGGAAGGAAAGACTAGCATACTGATTTGTTATTTATTTCAATGTGCCTTTTAATTAATACAAAGCAAGGAAGTGAATTAAGTGGAAAGAACCTTGGTTTTAATTAAACCTGATGGTGTTAAACGAGGACTTATTGGAAAGATCCTTAATCATTATGAAAAGAAATCACTAGAAATTGTGGAGTTAAAAATGTTTACTGCCACAAAAGATAGTGCTGAAAAACATTATAGTGAACATAAAGATAAGGACTTTTTCCGCGGGTTAATAAATTATATTACTGAAGGTAAAATGTGTGCAATGATTTTAATTGGTGAAAAGGCTATTGATGCAGCGCGCAAAATCAATGGAGATAAAGATCCTATAAAAGCGGAACTTGCCAGTATAAGAGGAGAATTTACTTTAGATAAAACTCACAATCTAGTTCATGCCTCTGACAGTGCTGAAAGTGCAGAACGGGAAATTGCAATTTGGTTTCCAGAGCTTACCTGCCAGCATAGCAATAAAGAAACTACGGATTTATTTGCAAAGATTGATGGTCCATTAATAAATGTGTAATCTACAGTAAAAAAAAGCTAACCAATTTTATAATTGGATAGCTTTTTTTTATTTGTTTTCATGTGTCACATGTACCTATGTGTAGTATAAGACACTTGTGCTACATATGCCTAATGGGAGCTGCAATGTCCAGAACAGCCGCCGCAGGATTCCTTCTTAGAACTAGAACAATGTGATTTACTATCTTCCTGTAATATAGTCTTAATCCAAAATCTAGAGTCACTATAGGCTATTGTGAGTTCCTGAATTTTGTCCACAAGATTTTCATCATATAACACCTCTAAATTACCAATATTGGTTTTAACATCTCCTGTTTTAAAATTATCAAGGTATATATCAATTTTTGCAGTTTTACAACAACCGCCAGCGTACACAAATCTTACGCTAGCGTAAGCTTCATCAAGTTCAAGCATTCTTATAAGCTCGTCATGAGCAGCCTTTAAAAGTTTGATTTTTAAAGCTTTTGCCATAGTTCCTCCTAGTACTCCTCTAAGCTGAGGTAATAGGTTTATTCCTATTACTCCTGAAAGGCTTCAGAATAATGATTTAATAAACCTTGCTTAAGGTTCCATAGATTTGAAGAAAGATCCACATAATATGCGTGAGGATTTTCAAGTCTTAAAACTTCAGGCCATAACTTAGACACTTCCACAGCAGAATATGCTCTTATATCCATAACTGAGGGAGACTCATAAATCGGCTGTCCATTTTCAAATATTTTAACCATAAGATCTTTTACATAGTAATTTTTAAGTTTTTTCTTCTTCCAGGTATAAACTGGATTAAATATTTCAAGAGGTTTACTTTCATCGATTTCCTCATCATGCAAGGCAATTAAATCTGCAATTGCTTTGTGGGAGGACTTATCAAAAACCCTATACAGTTTTTTGAAAGCAGGATTAGTGATTTTTTCTTCATTTTCACTAATTTTAATTTTAGGTATTATTTCCCCGTCACTCTCAACAGCAACAAGTTTATAAACGCCCCCAAATACTGGTTCTGACCTTGCAGTAATAAGCCTTTCACCTACACCAAAGCTATCAATTTTAGCCCCGTTTGCTAAGACTCCTCTTATTATATACTCATCAAGAGAGTTAGAAATAGTTATTTTTACATCATCATAGCCAGCTTCATCTAGCATTATTCTAACTTTTTTTGTTAGGTAGGTAATATCGCCACTGTCAATGCGAATTCCTTTAGGTCTTTTACCCATAGGTTTAAGCACCTCATTAAATACTTTTATAGCATTTGGAACACCAGAGCGTAATACGTTATATGTGTCTATAAGTAGTACGCAGTTATCGGGATAAGTTTTAGCCCAAGCTCTAAAGGAATCGTACTCAGTATCAAAAAGTTGTACCCAACTATGGGCCATAGTACCTATGGCAGGAATCCCAAACATTTCATCAGCTATGGTGCAGGCAGTACCAACACAGCCACCAATAACAGCAGCACGAGCTCCATATATAGCACCGTCATAACCTTGAGCGCGCCTAGAACCGAATTCAAGCACAGGTTTACCCTTTGCTGCTTTACATATCCTATTTGCTTTAGTAGCTATTAAGGTTTGATGATTTATTGTTAGTAATATCATGGTCTCAACAAATTGAGCCTGCATAATAGGTCCTTTAACTATAACTAAAGGTTCCCCAGGAAAAACAGGGGTACCCTCAGGTATAGCCCATACATCGCAAGAAAATTTAAAGTTTCTCAGATAATCCATAAAGCTCTCTGAAAAAATACCTTTGCTTTGCAAGTAGGATATATCATCATTTGAGAATTCTAGGTTTGAAAGATATTCAATTAATTGTTGTACCCCGGCCATAATACAATATCCGCCACGGTCAGGTATTCGTCTAAAAAACATATCAAAGTAGGCGATTTTATCTTGAACATTATTATCAAGATAACCGTTTGCCATAGTTAATTCATAAAAGTCTACAAGCATTGTAAGGTTTCTTTCATTCCTTACATTAAAATCTTTTGAGTGTTTCATATTTTTTTCCCCTTTGAAATTTAATTAAAGTATATAATAGTATTATAAAATACAATTATAAC
>CALJTN010000130.1 GCA_937976175.1 uncultured Clostridiaceae bacterium
TTAATAAACTCTCGCTTAAATGCACGTTCTCTACAATTATTTCCTCTGGAACCTCTAAGTCCACGGGAGCAAAGTTCCATATACCTTTAACACCATTGTTTACCATAATTTCACTAACTATTTGAGCACTATTTTTTGACACACAGATTACACCAATGTCTATTGGAGTGGTCTTAAGGAAAGATGCTAATTCGTCTATATCTATTACTTCAACATCTCTAATTTTCAGTCCTATAAGTTTTGGATTAACATCGAAAATACCCACCAAATTAAAGGCTAACTTTTCAAAGTTAGTATAATTTGCAATCGCTTGCCCTATATTTCCCGCACCTATTATTACCATCTTATACTCTTTTCTTAGACCAAGTATTCCGCTAATTTCATTTAATAATTCTTTAACATTATAGCCGTATCCCTGTTGTCCAAAATCTCCAAAGCAATTTAAGTCTTGTCTAATTTGAGATGCTGTAAATCCAATTTTTTCCCCTAGTTCTTTAGAGGATATTCTATCCACATCATTTCTTAAAAGTTCTCTTAAATATCTATGGTATTTAGGCAATCTTTTAATAACTGCCATTGATATATTTTTTTTTCTTTCCACAATTTACACCCCTCTGTAAGCATCGCAGCTTTTATAATATTTATTTTACCACACTATTATAATTTAACACTACTTTTTACTATAAATTTCATAGTTATTATAATATTTTCGCTATCCTAGTGCTTTTTTATACTATTATTAAAGGTTATCGTTATTTAAATTTATTTTTTACTACAAAAATATAAATATAAATAGTACAATAATAAAGGAATAATCTTTAATTTTGATTTATAAATATTATTTTCTATTTTTTAATAGCAGAAGACATGGATATTTAAAGTAATATTGTACTTTCTGCTCTACAATGCAAAGGAAGGTGAAAAGAATGATAGTTTTAAGTTGCAAGGATATTCACAAAAGTTACGGTATAGATGTTATTTTAGACAAAATAACTTTTAGTATAAATGAAGGTGAAAAAATTGGGTTTATTGGTGCTAATGGGGCAGGTAAATCTACGCTTTTCAAAATACTAACCTCACAACTGGATTATGATAATGGCGAGTTATTTATAGATAAAAACAAAAAAGTTGGCTATCTATCTCAAAATCTAGCATTAAATTTAAATAGTACTATATACGAAGAAACACTTTTAGTCTTTGACAACCTATTAAGTCTTGAAAAAAATCTTAAAGATTTAGAAATAAAAATGAATGAACCCTATGATGCCTCCAAGGAAGAGTATCATAGTAGAATAATTAAAGAATATACGTTAGCCTCTGAACTTTATAATAATAGAGGTGGATATACATATAAAGCTGAAATTAGTAGGGTTCTTAAAGGTCTTGGTTTTATAGAAGAAGACTATAACAAGCCTATTAACATACTCAGCGGAGGGCAAAAGACCAGAGTTGCACTATGCAAACTATTGCTTAAAAATCCAGATATACTTTTACTGGATGAGCCTACAAACCACTTAGATCTTGATGCTATAGAATGGTTAGAGGATTATTTGAAATCCTATAAGGGAACCATGTTTATAATATCCCATGATAGATTCTTTTTAGATGCTATTACTAATAAAACTTTTGAACTTATTAATGGCCATGTAGATTGTTATAATGGGAATTATACAAGTTTCATTGATTTAAAGAAAAAGAATTATGAAGTTCAATTAAAAGCATATAATCTTCAACAGGCAGAAATAAAAAGACAAGAGGAAATTATAACTAGGTATAAATCCTTTAATAGAGAAAAAAGCGTAAGAGCTGCAGAGAGCAGACAAAAATCTTTGGATAAGATAGAACGAATTGATTCTCCTAATAAAGATCCTAGAGCCACTAAGATTAATTTTCAAACAGAAATTAAAAGTGGAAATGATGTTCTTCACGCAGAAAACTTATCAAAGCAATTTGGAGAAAATCTTTTGTTTAAAAACTTAAATTTAGATATAAAAAGATCAGAAAAAATCGCTCTTATTGGTGAGAATGGCAGAGGTAAAACTACGCTCTTTAGGATTATAATGGATAAAATTCAAAGTGATACAGGCATAAAGGTCTTAGGAAAGAATATTTTTATAGGATATTATGATCAAGAGCAATCAAACTTAAATGAAGAAAAAACTATAATAGATGAGGTCTGGGATGAGTTCCCTAGGCTTACTACCACTGAACTCCGTACTGCACTGGCCGCATTTTTATTCATAGGTGAGGATGTATTTAAAAATATATCCACATTAAGTGGTGGAGAACGATGCAGAATCAACCTTCTAAAAATAATGTTATCTAAATCTAACTTCTTGCTATTAGATGAGCCAACTAATCATTTAGATATTATGTCTCGTGAAGCTTTAGAAGATTCACTACTAGAATATGATGGTACAGTTATCGTAATCTCTCACGATAGATATTTCTTAAACAAGGTAATTAATAAAATACTAGAGTTAAACCAGGACGGGCTGAAAGAGTATTTAGGTAATTATAGTTATTATGTAGAGAAAAAGAAAAATCCTCTCCGCTTCCAACTTGAGGAAGAGCATGAGGGTATGTCAAAAACTCAAATTAATCTGGATAAGAAGAAAAAGAGAGATCAAGAAAAATTAGAAAGGCAAAATAAAGCGGAGCTAAAGGCTATAGAAGATAAAATTTCTTCTATGGAGCAGGAATTAGAAAAATTGCACAATGACCTTTGTTTAGAAGAGGTTTACTCTAATCCAAGTAGAAGTTACGACGTAAATAAGCAAATTACAAGTGTTGAGAAAGAACTTGAAGATCTTTATGCCACTTGGGAAGGCTTTATAGCTGAGACAGAATAAAAATAATAGGTCTAGAGATTAATCTCTAGACCTATTATTTTTAAACTAGACCTCTCTCAACCATTTCTGTAATAGCAAAACTTGCTACATCTCCAGCAAATTTCCCCGGTCCGAAACCTGCATCGTATCCAAGCTCCTTAGCAAGTTCATGAGTTATTCTTGGACCTCCACAAATTAATACAACTTTATCTCTTATTCCTTCTGCTTCTAATAATTCTACTAGATTAGTAAGGTTTTGAATGTGTACATCCTTTTGTGTTACTGTTTGAGAAACTAGAAGCACGTCTGCTTTAAGCTCTATAGCTTTTTTAATAAATTCTTCATTTTCAACTTGGCTTCCTAAATTCAAAGCTTCTATCATAGGATATCTCTCAAGACCATAGTGTCCTGCAAAACCCTTCATGTTCATTATTGCATCTATACCAACTGTATGAGCATCTGTACCTGTACTAGCTCCAATTATTACAACTTCACGTTTAATGTTTTCTTTTATATACTCTCCAACTTGCTTCATATCCATGGTCTCTACTTCTACAGTTTGAACATGAATTTCTTCATAGTTTACAGTATGTGTTAATGATCCATAAACTACATAGAAAGTAAATTCTTTATCTAAAGCGCTATGATGAGCACAGTTTGGATCTTTAAGCCCCATAGATTTAGCAAGTTGAATGGCTGCTTCTACTCCTCTTTCATTATCCTCTACTGGAAGTGTAAAACTCACTTGAACCTTACCATCATTCATAGTATCTCCATAAGGTTTTAGCTTTGTTAAATCTAAACTTTTATCAAAGTCTTTAACTTCTGATGAATATAATCCGCTGCTCATATTTATTTCCCCCCTAACATTAAATCTACAAATGGGTTGAAGTAAGCCTTTTCCTTTTGAACAACTCCCGCAAGTCCTTTTCCACCAGTTAAAGGTCTTTTTATTCCTGCAAACTTTCCTTGCTCAAGGGTTCTGAATAACCCCTCTTTTTCAATTTCCCCAATTAGATCTGCTGCCTTATTTAATACTTCATCCACTCTGCTTTCCATTATGCCACCTTTTTTGAAGGTAATTTCTGATCCTAAATCCTTCATAGTGCTAAATATATATTGAGCATTATCTATGGATATGGCTCTGTCTGCTATAAATGGAGTGTGTATTGCTTCTGTAAGCATTCCAAGAAGATGTAATTTTTGTCCTGTCATAATAGTAACCATATTGAATAATGCATCTTGTACTTGTCCTTTAAATATATCTCCAGTCTTAAACTTAGTTGGAGGCATATATTTTAATGGGGCTTTAGGGAATATTTCTCTTGCCATTTGAGCTTGTGCTAGTTCGTATAAGAATCCATTTTCAACATCTGGGCTTATTTCAAAGGCATGACCAAGTCCCATTTGCTCCTCTGGAAGTCCAGCAACTAATGCAAATTGCTCATTTATAAATTGTGAGGCAAGTACAGTATGTGCTTCTTCTACTGCATCTGCTGTAGTTAAATAGTTATCTTCTCCAGTGTTTATGATAACTCCAGCAAATCCATTGATTATTCTTGAGAAGTATTGGTCAACTATAGTTCTTTGCATGTTGATATCTCTGAAAAGAATTCCGTATAGAGCGTCATTTAGCATTACGTCCAATCTTTCTATAGCTCCCATCGCAGCTATTTCAGGCATACATAATCCAGAACAATAGTTACAAAGTCTTATATACCTACCCATTTCTTCTCCCACTTCATCAAGAGCTGCTCTCATAAGTCTGAAGTTTTCTTGTGATGCAACTGTTCCTCCAAAGCCTTCTGTTGTAGCTCCGTATGGAACGAAGTCAAGTAAACTTTGTCCAGTTGTTCTTATAACTGCTATTACATCTGCACCTTGCTTTGCAGCTGCTTTTGCTTGAATTATATCTTCATAAATGTTACCTGTAGCAACTATTACATAAAGATATGGTCCACTCTTATCACCGAATTTTTCAAGATATGCTTCTCTCTTACCTCTATTTTCCTTGATCTTAGCTACCATAGCTTTAGCTACTTTATCTACAGCCATTTTAATTTCAAATTCATCATGCATAGGTAGTTTAGTTAAATCTATTTCGCCTTTAGCTACTTTTTCAGCAATCTCCTGTGGCGAAAGGCCAGTGTCCACCATAGCATTTCCTATAAACATTGAAGCACCAAGTGCTAAGCCATTACCAGTCTTAATATTTTCTACTACTACATTGGGAAGCGGTACTCCTACTTCATCCACTCCATCAATACCTAAAAGTCTACATACAGTTCTTTCTACTGCTACTGTAGTATGGATATCAATAAATTCTTGAGTATCTTTTGCTATATTTTTAGCTGATTGTCTAGCTTTTTCCACAACATCCCAATTTAAATTTAACTTGCTTTCCATCTTATCCCTCCTTATTATAGAAACTTTTTGCTATATCTACTATTTCTTCCTCAAGGCCTAACAATACAGCTATATTGAGTGCATCTTTTGGCACTTTATTTTCTTTTGAAACCTTCTCCAGCCTATATTCCATATGCTCTTGTATTATCTCAACAGAATGAGTTTGATTTAAATCTATCTTATGTTTTAAGGCATTAAAATCTACGTTTTTAAGTCCAGTTACTTGATAATGTTCCATATATTCCTGAACCACTCCGTCATAATGAGTTGATATGAGGCTTACAGACTTAAATTTAGTTAGGTACGTAGAAAGAGACTTCACCAAGTAATAGCCTTCTTTGGGATTAGTACCTCTAGCAAACTCATCTAGAGCTATAAAACCATTCCCTCGTTTTGCACATTCTACCACTTCTTTAAGCTTTATTATTTCTGCTCCAAATGTACTGAGTCCTTTGGAGATGGATTGCATATCATCTGAAACGAAATGAATAAAATCTAAGATTGGAAATCTTGCACTTTCTGCAAATACAAAAAAGCCCATCTGACCAAGTAGTAAATTTAGAACAATAGTTTTTAGAGCAACACTTTTCCCACCCATATTAGCACCGGTGATAATCGTTGTACCCCCCTTTAGTTCTATACTAACGGGGGTAAACATCTTTCTACCTTTTTCTAATATCTCTTTAACTTCAGGGTTAAATGCCTTATTAAGGTGAATCTTCATTTCATCACAAATTTCCGGTCTACTACCATTATAGGTTATGGATAAACCTGCTTTAGCAATTAAAAAATCTAGTCTCCCTATAGCCTTTATATTATGATTTATAAGCTCAGTTTCTTTAGAAATTCGTAATGTTAACTCTTTTCTAATCCTTAATTCTTCCTCTTCTTCCTCTATAACTAAATCTAACCTTTGCTGCTTTAACTGGTTTACTTCTTCCTCAGTTTTTGCAGCAAAAATTTCTTTTTCTTTTTGTTTCTTCTTTTCACGGGTACATTTCAGAGCTTTAGAGTACTCATCATAAACATAAAAAGTAGGTATTTGTGTCCTTTGTGGGTCTAGGACAGAAATAATCTCTTCTAAAGAGTTTAGATGAACTTCTTCTATATCAAGATGTAATTTACTCAAAATATTTTTTAATTCTGATACTAACATTGAAAAATACTTGATTTCATATAATTCAACTTCATCTAATGTTTCCAGCTCATTACATCTTCTAATAGAATTTCTAATATCTTTTAGCTTGCAGAATATTCTCCCAATTTGGTTGAATTCTTCACTATTATCTCTTATGGATTTAATTATTTTTTCTAGGCTATTTAATTCATGGATTAATTTATTTATTTCTGAAGCTTTAAAGGGCTTAATATTTTTTCTTTCTTCAATTCCATAAGCAGTAGTTATGCCCAGTTTATCCGTAATAAAAGAAAATCCAATTTGATTTCTCTGCTCATTATCCAGAAACTTCATTTTACTCTCCTCCAATTACATCAAATACAGGTACATTTAAGTTATTCCTGAGTCCATCTAAAAATTTATGATTATCAAATTCATACCCATAAGGTGATTTTGGATTAGATGTAACACATATAACATTAATTTTATTTAATACTTTCATGTTTCCACCCTGCTTTTTAAATTTATAAAGGGTATTTCTAGTTAAAAACAGCTTTGTTCCATCTTCAACTAGAAACGTTACTCCTTTATACTTATTTGTGCATGCCATAATATCTTCTAAAAGTTTATTTGAAACTACGCCCTTAATAACTACATAGGATACATTTTCGTCTAGAACCTCCACAATTTCCTTAGCGGATTCTAATGCGGTAAGTACATCTAGCATGATTATAGTATTATCTCTGTGAATAACACCTATTCTGCCTCTGCACAAAACCTCCTTAGCTAGGTTCAATACTAACCTATCTTCTTCATTTTGAAGGCATAGTAGTTCAACAGTATGGCTGGTCTCTTGTATAACCCTAATCATACTTCTTTCCATTGCCGCTCCAGTTGATAAAATGGTAGCACTAGTAATTGATGGGGAAGCGAAGGTTTTTCTACTAAGGGCACCATCTACAATTACTAGTTCACTTCCAAACTTTTTAAGTTCATCACATATTAAAGTCATATAAGAATTTACGGAGGGACCGCCTAAATCTACATATCCGTCACTTAAAGCTCTGCATATAATGATTTCTCCCATGGGAGTATTAAAACCAGTGGTTTTTAAAATCTCCCTAGTAAAATCACTATTTAATAGGCATCGTTTTGCAGTAGCAATTATAGTTCCTTTTTCTATATAGATTTTAGGTTTTTCTGTGGCAGTTACTATGTCCAGTTCTTCTCCATCTCTTCCTATAGAGGTTAGCCCAAGGGATATTCTCCCTCTAGCTTCTCTTAATATATGATTCAAGGTGGTTGTTTTTCCTACATTTTTATTCATTCCTATAATAGAAATGCTATCATATCTTTGAATCATGTCGAAAATGTTGGGTGTATTTTGGGTGTTTTTCATTTTACTGGTGGTGTGCTCTTAAGCTTCTCTCAAGTCCAACTGGATCCATAGACATTTGTTCACCATTTAATAATCCTGCTACTCCTACTTTATGAACCGCTTTCTTTCCTTCACATACATCACAGTGGCAGCCAGATGTATATGTGGTTGGTTGTTCATAAGAAGTTATAACACCTTCAAAATTTCTAAGCACTACTTTTTCAGGGCTTTGAGATATTACGTAGTTAGGCATTACTGGAATTTTTCCACCACCGCCTGGAGCATCAACAACAAAGGTTGGTACACAATATCCTGAAGTATGTCCTCTTAAAGCTTCAATAATTTCTATTCCTTTAGATACTGGCGTTCTAAAGTGCTCAAGTCCCATGGAAAGGTCACATTGATAGATATAGTATGGTCTAACTCTGATTTTAACAAGCTGATGTACGAGTTCCATCATTACATGTGTACAGTCATTAATTCCTCTTAAAAGAACTGATTGGTTTCCTAGAGGTACTCCTGCATTGGCAAGCCTTTCGCAGGCAAGTTTTGCTTCTTCAGTAATCTCATTTGGATGGTTAAAGTGGGTGTTTAACCAAATTGGATGATATTTCTTAAACATCTCAACGAGTTCTGGTGTAATCCTTTGTGGAAGAACTACTGGTACTCTTGAACCCATTCTTATTATTTCAACATGTGGGATTTCTCTTAATTTTTTGATTATATATTCTAATTTATCATCTGAAACAAGTAGGGCATCTCCACCTGATAATAATACATCTCTAACCTGTGGAGTATTTCTGATGTACTCTATTGCTTTATCTATTCTTTCCATTGGCATAGCATTATCACTTTGACCAGCAAATCTTCTTCTTGTACAGTGTCTACAGTACATAGAGCACATATCCGTTATTAGTATTAATGCTCTGTCTGGATATCTATGAGTTAATCCCTCAACTGGTGAATCTTCATCTTCATGTAGTGGATCTAATAAATCAGCATGCGCCTTATGTAATTCAAGGCCTGTTGGTATAGCTTGCTTTCTTATTGGATCATGTGGATCATTTGGGTCTATTAATGCTAAATAATACGGAGTTATAGCCATTCTTAATGTTTGAACGCACTTTTTAGCCCCTTCTTCTTCTTCCACAGTTAATGGTATGTATTTTTTTAGTTCTTCTACAGTTTCAATTCTATTTTTAACTTGCCATTTCCAGTCGTTCCACTGCTCATCTGTTACATCTTTAAATAACTCAAATCTTCTATTTACCTTCATATTAATCCCTCCATCGTATAATAATAATTAACATCATCACGCGTAGCTGATATATTAATATATTTAGAGTGAATACAATATAGCTTTATATTGTACCTCTAAATTACAATTAAACGTATAATTCTTCGAATACTTTTCTTAATGTTTCATTTTCTCTTAATTCTTCAAGAGTTATTTCAGCATGTCCTTTAGTGTATCCATTTCCTACGATCATAGTAACGTCCTTACCTACACCTTCAGCTCCAAGTGCTGCTTTTGTAAAGCTTGTAGCCATAGAGAAGAAGTAAACTATTCCATCATCTTTTACTGGCAGTATTGTTGACATTTCAGTATTAGGAACGTTAACTATGTTTATAGCTACGTCTACTTCCTGTCCATTGTTGTGTGCCAGTGTAGTATTCATTACATCAATAGCTTCTCTAGCATCTCCAATAACTATTTGCATTCTTAAATTTAATCTTTTAAGTCTTGCTGCTTCTTCTTCATTTCTTACTAGACCTATAACGTTTCCAGTTGGTCCTACTCTCTTAACTGCCTCATAGCAGCAAAGCATTCCTGATTTTCCAGCTGCACCTAGTAATAAAACTGATTGGCCAGGCTTCACAAGTTTAGCAACTTGAGCTGGTGCTCCTGCAACGTCTAATGCAGCTAGTGCTAAATTTTCATCCATATCTTTTGGAAGTTTTGCATATAATCCACTTTCGAATAATATAGCTTTTCCCTTTATTTCAACTCTATCGATGTCTGGTTTAACATCTGTAATTTTTTCTATTACTAATGGAGTTAGTGATAATGAAACCAATGTAGAGATTTTGTCTCCAACTTTAAGATCTGTTTTTCCCTCTAGAGCTTCACCTATTTTTTCAACTGTTCCAATAAGCATTCCACCTGAACCTGTTACAGGGTTTTGCATTTTTCCTTTTTCAGCAACGATTTCCATGATCTTGGCCTTTATTTTTTCAACGTCGTGTCCTGCTTCCTCCTCTATTTGAGTAAAGCTAGCTGAGTCTATATTTAAAGCTTGAACATCGATTAATATTTCATTATCAAATATATTCATATCATTTGATATTTTGGTTGCTGGTTGTGGTAGCACTCCTTTTGGCTGAATTACTCTGTGAGTTCCGTATTTACATCCTTTATTCATGGTGAGTTCCTCCTCTTATATATCCATTATTTTTAGTTTTTCTGATATGATTAGTTCAGCTTCAGTAAGCAATTTAACTTCTTCAACTGTTGTATCTTTGTGGATCTCAGTAAGTACAAGCCCTCTATCAGTAACTTCCATTACTCCAAGCTCAGTAACTATAAGATTTACTTGTGCTTTTGCTGTTAAAGGTAATGTACATTTCTTTAATATTTTAGGAGTTCCTTTAGCTGTATGTTGCATTGCAATAATAACCTTTTTTGCTCCTACTACTAAATCCATTGCTCCACCCATACCTGGAACCATTTTGCCTGGTACAATCCAATTAGCTAGATTACCTTCTTGATCTACTTCTAGTGCTCCAAGAACAGTCATGTCAACATGGCCACCTCTTATCAAAGTGAAAGACATTGAACTATCAAAGAAACATCCACTTGAAAGTACTGTACTAAGTTGTCCACCTGCATTTGTTATATCCTTATTTTCTAGTCCTTCTTTTGGCGCAGGTCCCATTCCAACCATTCCATTTTCAGATTGGAAAGTAACATGAACCCCTTCTGGAATATAGTTTGTAACCAATGTTGGAAGCCCTATTCCTAAGTTAACCAGCTGTCCATCCTTTAGTTCTTTTGCAATTCTTTTTGCAATAATTTCTTTTGCAAGCTTACTATCTGTAACCATATTAGTTAGCCTCCCCTACAATATAATCCACTAGTACCCCTGGAGTAACAATATGATTCGGGTCAAGCGCTCCAATTTCAACAATTTTTTCTGCTTCTACTATTACAGTTTCTGCAGCTGTAGCAATCAGCGGGTTAAAATTCCTTGTTGTTCCGTAATAAACCGCATTCCCCATTTTATCTACGATGCTTGCATAAACAAGTGCTAAGTCCGCTCTAATTGGAAGCTCTAATAAGTATTCTTTTCCCTCTATGGTAAGTTTTTGTTTGCCTTCTTCCACCATAGTACCAACCCCTGTAGGAGTTAACACTCCACCAAGTCCGGCTCCTGCTGCTCTTATTCTTTCAATTAGTGTTCCTTGCGGCACAAGTTCTACTTCCATTTTTCCTTCTGTCATAAGTCTTCCGCTTTCTGCATTTGTTCCTATATGAGAAGCTACAACCCTTTTAACCTGGCCGTTGACTATAAGCTTTCCTATACCCCTATCTACAAAACTTGTATCGTTTGCTATAATAGTTAAGTTTTTAACATTTGTTTCTATCAATAGGTCTATCATTCTTTGAGGTGTTCCACAGGCTAAAAACCCGCCTATCATTATTGACATTCCATCCTTAAGTAAAGGTCTAACTTGTTCTAACGATACAACTTTATTCATTGTTATCCTCCTATAAACCTAATATTTCTCTTGCTTCCTGTGGAGTGGCAATTTGCCTTCCAAGCTCCCTTGCAAGTCTAACTACTCTTTCTACTAATTCTGCATTTGATTTAGCTGGTATACCTTTTTCAATATACACATTGTCTTCAAATCCAACTCTCACATGACCACCCATAACAATAGCCATAGCTGCCATTTGAAATTCGCTTCTACCAATACCTGATACTGTGAAAGTGCTTCCAGCTGGTATACTTCCTTCCATGAATACTAAATCCCTGGCAGTGGCCGTAATACCTCCATTTACACCCATAACGAAATTAAAATGCATTGGTGTTTTTATAAATCCTTTCTTTTGAAGTCTTATAGCCATATCTATCATACCCTTATCAAAAACTTCAATTTCCGGCTTTACTCCTAGCTCCATCATCTTTTGACCAAATTCTTTAATAGTGTTTTCAGTATTTACAAAAACGTCATCCCCACCAAAGTTACAAGTTCCTGCATCTAAAGTTGCCATTTCCGGCCTCAAATCAACAGGTTGCAATCTTTCTTCGTTACTCATACCAACCGCTCCACCTGTTGATGGTTGAACTATAGCATCAGGACATCTTTGTTTAATAGCTTCCATACAGACCTTAAATCTTTCTCTATCTTGAGTAGGTGTTCCATCATCTTTCCTTACGTGCAGGTGAATAATACTAGCTCCAGCTTTATAAGCTTTTTCAGCTTCTATTGCTATTTCCTCCACTGTATAAGGCACATTGGGATTGTGTTCTTTTGTAACTTCTGCTCCGCATATAGCTGCAGTAATTATTAATTTTTCCATAATACTTACCTCCTTGTGTTTCTCTATTTTGGATAACAGTTACTAGTTACCTAATGAAAAAGTTTACATTCTCACCTTTGTTGTGATTTATTTTCTTTGTTTATCCTTTGGTACTACACAAGTTCCACTTGCCCTGCAAACCACTATTGGCTCCTCTAATACATCACAAGCCGAATCATTTATATCTGTTCTTGGCACTATAACTTTTCTTGCCTCAAAAGTCATTTTCCTTGATGAATTACCTACATTCACGATTTCTCCAACTGCCTCTATGTAGTCTCCTGCATAAACTGGTGCTAAAAACTCTACAGCATCATAGGCTTTAAATAATCCTTCATCACCATCGTTTAAAATTAAAAGTTCCGTAGCTACATCTCCAAATAATTGAAGCATTCTTGCTCCATCCACTAAGTTTCCACCATAATGTGCATCGTGGGCACTCATTCTGAGTCTAATTAAAGATTTCATTTTACCTTCCTCCTCTTTTATGCTAGTTGTCCGGTTTGTAATACTTACATTGATTTTATTTTTACAAACAAAAAAAGGCGCTGAATTTTCAGCGCCTTAATCAACAGAAGTACCCAAACTATTAATGCAATGAAAATTTTCTTCTCATTACATAAATAGCTCTCCATAAAAATCTTTATGGCAGTGATAGAAATATTACTCTCTATCCCCAAGAATATATTGAAGAACCAAAATACTCTTTCGGCAAATAAATCCTTCATTTTCGATATTGGACGTTCATATCCTTAGCACTCAAAAATTACCTTTTTATCTGCACCTCTATTTATGTGAATTATTAAATTTTATTTTTATTTTTTCATTTCTGAACTTATTATAATCCGTAAAAATTTTAAATGCAATAGCTTTTTAGGAAATTTATAGTTTTTTTATTCCTGTCATATAAAGACATAAACTCTAATGAAACACACATTGCCTGTGTTTAGGGTTATATTTTTCTTATTATTTTTAAACTATCTATTATTTTTTGTAAAACTCCTAAAAATCCTGTCGGATTCATGCTCTTATTTATTGACTTCTTCTATCTCTAATTGATTTTCATTTTCATTATCTTTATTAAAATTACCTTTAAGATACTTTGGCAGTTCCATTCCTGCTGTTTTAAATACATCCTCTAGTGGTGGCACTGATTTCAACATACCTGATAAAAAGTTGGCTGTAGTTGGTGTTCCATTGCCATTTCCACCCATTGTATCCCAAACAGTAATCTTGTCAATTTTGATATTTTTAATAGCTTCAACTTGCAACTTAACAAGGTGTTCGATTTTGTCAGTCATCATAAGCATTACTGCATTTTCTGCACTGTTACCTGATGCTTCTACAATTTTTTGAAGTCCTTCAGCCTGTTTACTTAACACTTCCATATTACCTTTAGCTTCCGCTTCCATTTTAGCCAAAATTGCATCTGCTTCTCCTTTAGCTATTCTTCTTATAGTTTCAGCTTTTGCTTCCGCATCAATTTCGACCCTTCTCTTTTCAATTTCAGCGTGAACTATTACATCCGCTTCCTTTGTAGCTCTTTCTCTATCAGCACGGGCTTTTTCTGCCAATTGCTCTGCAACATATGCTTCTTCTAAAGCTTTAGCTGCTTGAACCTTTTGTGATGCATTAGACCTTCTATTAGCTTCTGCTTCTCTTTCCATCTTTTCTGCATCTGAATTTGCCACGATTATCTTAGCTAAATTTTCACCTTCTATTGCCTTAGCATTAGCTTCTGATACTCTAACTCTCTCATCCTGCTTCGCATTAGCCTCACCTATAGCACCATCTCTATTCTTTTCAGCCACAGTTTTCTTAGCGTCATTGATAGCTTTGGCTGCTGCTTCTTTACCAAGAGCTTCAATATATCCAGATTCATCTCTGATATCAGTAACATTTACATTGATAAGCTTTAAGCCTATCTTTTTAAGTTCATTTTCTACATTTTGTGAAACATATAATAGAAATTTATCTCTATCAGAATTTATTTCCTCAATATCCATGGTAGCAACAACAAGTCTTAATTGCCCAAATATTATATCCTTAGCTAATTCTTGAATTTCTTTTATAGGTAGTCCTAGTAACCTCTCAGCTGCATTAGGCATAATTGATGATTCTGTTGAAATACCTACGGTAAACCTAGAAGGTACATCAACCCTAATATTTTGCTTACTAAGTGCGTTTGTTAAATTAACCTCGATAGATATTGGTGTTAGATCTAAAAATTGGTAATTTTGTATTACAGGCCATATAAAGGCTGCTCCACCATGAATACATTTAGCTGATCGTGATGACCCATCTTTTCCTTTTCCTGTCATTCCATATACAACAAGAATTTTGTCCGAAGGACACTTCTTGTATCTTGCAAATACTGCAACCACGGTTATGAAGATGGCTAAAACAGCAATACTTGGTAATATAATTTCATACATGTTTGTTGGCATAAATTTCCCCCTTAATTCTTAATCTATTTTCTCAACCAGCAAAAGCTGATTTTCGACAATATTGATAACTGCTACCTTGCTTCCTGTAGGTATGGCATCTC
>CALJTN010000131.1 GCA_937976175.1 uncultured Clostridiaceae bacterium
TCCGATATTTTTACTTATGGTTCCTCTACGAATATCCTTCACAAGTTCTTTCCAATGCTTTTCTAAATATCTAAACATATCTAGCACTGAAGAAATAAAAATTCCGGTTATATACATTAATTTCTTTCACTAAAAGTGCACCTGCATCTCCAGCACCTACAATAAGAACATTAAGACTCTTGTCACATTGTTTATTTTCGCCCTTATTTTGCTCTAGTATTCTATATATAATTCGAATTCCACCTAAGGTAATTACACATAAAAGCCAAAATATAATATGTACGGTAAAAGGAAATCTATAGTAGTCACTTTTGAATAATATATGACTAACTAAATAGCTATAAATTACAAATGCTATATTTGCCAAAGTTATTGAATACACTATAGAAAACAATTCTTCTATAGATGCATATTTCCATATACTTCTATATAGTTTAAATATTTTATTAAAGCCAATTATTAAAATTAATACTGGAATAATTGAAAGTTTAAAAAATCCAAGGTCTTTGCTGGGTATGTTAAAATCAAATCTTAGCAATAGGGATATATATAACGAAGCCAAAACACAAGCAATATCCACAGCAAAAACTCTTTTATCAGTTTTCATTAAGTTCACATCCTCTATGTAGTTTTAATCCTTTGTCCCTCTCCTTAATCATTTTACATCATTTATAAAATTATTCAACATATTTTTATATATCCCTTACTCTATATCTCAACATATATTATATCCTAAATCTTTCTATTTGCATAATTTATAGTTGTTTATTAACTATTTATTTATAATCCCTTTAATCTTACTTAATTAATAACCAAAGAAGACTCAACAATTAATAATTGTTGAGTCTTCTAAAATGCGGTTAATGTTTATGTTTATTGTAGATACCTCGGAATATCAAAGTATAAATTAGCACTTGTAAACTTATCCATAATGCTTTTTATGTTTTTCGTTTGTTTATTAGCCCAGCCTATATCTGTTGCATATTGATGTGTTCCAGTAATGTTTGGATTCCATCTCATCTTATATAAAGTATTTTGATTATAGGTAAGACTATTAATATAATTTTTAGAAATCCAATCTGCGCCACCAGCAATTGCTAGGTCAATACTGAACCATCCTTTAGTATAGGCGTATTCACTACCTAATCTTATAGGATCAGCATCGAATGCCCCTATACCAAATAAATTATGGACTACCTTAGGCGCTACGGGCTTTCCACTTACTTGTGTTACTATAATTCCACTTGATAAAGTAGATTTACCATTTCCTGTTTCCAAAAAAGCATGTGATACCAAATAGGCTGGACTAACATTATATACTATAGATGAATTAAGAAATGCTTGTCCCTTCCCCTCCAAAACTCCTTTTCCTTGTAAAACAGAGTTAATTTCATTAGCAGAAATTCCTTCTGTATAATTTAATTTTAGGAATTGATACTTTCCTTCACCACTTAAAAAGTTGCTGGGATCTAAATAGTATCTTATTTCATTTCTATCTGCTAATACCCACTTACCTGATTTATCTGTTACCGCACCCTTTAGTCCATGCTGAATATCTGCTATTCTATCTAGTGAGTAATTATAACTAGTAAAAATTGTATTAGACTTAGTAACTTTTATTACTTTTAGTTTCCAACCTTCATATGCCCTTGCACGAGGATTTTCATTAACTTTACTCCAAAGCGTAGAATTTGCAGACATGGCCCAAACATTTAGCACATATACCCCTACTTCTGTTGGTTGCCACAGAATCTTATCCTCAGAATAATCTGTAATATGAGTTCTCCACTCATTTTTTGTGGCATTGTAAACATGAAATTTATATTTATAGGGTGCCTGCATTCCACTGATATTTTCAACACCACTTATTTCAACACTTTCGCCTAACATATATTCCTCTTTATCAACTTGCATCTCCCCATTTAGATATACTCTATTGTTATCATCTCTATTGACACAATTTAGATAAGCTACATAAAAGCTATCATATTTTGCATTTGACCCTTTGCTTCTAACCCAAATAGATAATCTGTACTTACCTAACTTAAAAATTCTTTCTGGACTTAATTCATAGGGAACTTGAGCATCTACAATTTCTGTATAACCAGCTGTAAGTTCTGTCCATTGATTTCGTTTTTCTTCATATAAAAATACCCTATACTGAACTTCCTTAGCATTTTTGGAAGTTATGTAAAAACTCTCTTTATCCCCATCTATTAACGGTGATTGTGAAACTCCCACAAAAGATACAATAGGCTTGTCCAAAGCTGAAGCAAATTTCGGCCACAAAATAATAAGACTAATTGCTAAAATAACTACTAAAAAAATTTTTTTCAATTTAAAACACTCCTCTCACAAATGCATGCATTAAGCTACCTACCTTTTTTTACATATCGCTTAAAACTTATTAGGCTAATTGTCTGTAATACATTTCTTCTTATTTAATTCGGCCATTTTTTGTTTTTCTTTAGAGTTTTTTCGACATTTTTATTCCTTTTTTCTGTTAATTGGTAATTCTCGGAAATTGTTACTTATCACAAGCTTCTATATCAACTATTACCATGATTTATTCCAAATAAAAAAAAGCCAGTTTCACTTGGCTTTCTCTTCATATATTCTCTATTTTCTATTATTATTGCATTCGTTATATATTTCTTTAAATAGGTCATTGTCCTTAATAGTTAAAAGATATTGCATAAAAGACTTTTTAAGATCATCTCTTTTAAGTGCATATTCTACATTTGCTTCTAAAAACCCTTGTTTATCCCCTACATCATACCTTCTACCTTTGAAATTGTATGCGTACATAGCTTCCTCTGATATTAAAGTCTTTAAAGCATCTGTAAGTTGTATTTCTCCAGCCTTGCCTGGCTTTGTATTATCTAAAATATCAAATATTCTAGGTGTTATAATATATCTTCCAAGTATTGCTATGTTTGATGGTGCTTCATGAACCTTTGGTTTTTCAATAAGATCTTTAACTTTATAAACTCTGTCCCCCATTGCTTCTCCACTTACTATACCGTATTTGCAAACTTCGCTTAATGCAACCTCTTGAACTCCTAAAATCGAAGTTTCATATTGGCTGTAGCAATCTATAAGTTGTTTCAGGCAAGGCACTTCATTATCTACCACATCATCGCCTAGCATCACAGCAAAAGGCTCATTTCCAACAAAAGTTTTTGCACAATTTATGGCATGCCCTAGACCTTTAGGCTCTTTTTGACGTATAAAATAAATATTAGCCATATTGGATATGCCTTGAATCATTTTTAAAATATCTTCACTACCCTTTTGCTGTAATTGATGTTCAAGTTCAATAGATTTATCAAAATGATCTTCTATTGCCGCTTTATTTCTTCCTGTTATAATTAATATTTCCTCAATTCCAGAGGCTACAGCTTCTTCAATAATATACTGTATTGTTGGTTTATCAACAATTGGCAACATTTCTTTAGGTTGCGCTTTTGTAGCTGGTAAAAATCTTGTACCAAGTCCCGCTGCCGGTATTATAGCTTTTTTAACTCTCATAGTCCTTCTCCCCTCAAATCACACATTCATGCACTTCAATTTTACTATTTAAAACTTATTTAAAAATATTAAAAAATGAAATTTTTCCTCTTTTAACTTTCAATTCTAAACATTCCATTACGGTGACACCATTAATAATACTAGTCTCATTTTGTAAAATCCAGTTATACATAGGTTCATTTAAATGTTTAACCCTATCATAAGCTTCTTTTAACCTAGTGTCCCTGTTTGTAATATTATGCCCATCACTACCCAAAATATGTATCATATTCCTTTTTACAAATTCTTCTGCTGTTTTTTTTACGTTTTTTCCATAATAACTGAGCAGACTACCAGCATTCATTTGCATCAGTACCCCTTGATCAATTAAATTAATAATCAACTGATGATTTTTCATAATTTTAAGGTTTCTTTCTGGATGAGCTAAAATGGGTTTAGCCCCAAGCAACATTAGTTCATAAAATACCTCTTCAGTATACATAGGAAATTGTCCCATAGGAAGCTCAATTAGTAAATACTCAGTTTGGTTAAGTCCCCAAATCTTCTTTTCCCTATAGAGTTTTGGCAAATTAGGATGCATGTAAATTTCTAATCCAGCCAAAATCTTAATATTAAAATTCTCTTCTCTAGATGCTAAAATTAATCTGTTTAGTTTTTCAAAATAGTCTTCATGACTAATTTCAAACTCTTCAGTTATAAAATGAGGAGTAGCACAAATATACTCTACACCTTCACTCTCCGATGCTTTAAGCATTTCAAGAGACATCTCTAAACTTTTTGCTCCATCATCAATTCCGTGAATTATATGACTATGAAAATCTACCATGGATTTACACCTTCTAAGTTTTTAATTCTCTTTTCCATAGTACCCCTTGTAATACTTACCATAGTAACCACTGGCAGCTTCAGGTACTTTATTAAATACAATACCTAACACCTTTCCCCCAACCTTATCAATTAACTGTTTTGCATCTACTACAGCATTTTTTTGAGCTTCCCCATAAGACGCTACAAAAATTACACCATCTACTATTGTAGATAAAATTTGCGCATCCGTCACTGCGAGAACAGGCGGTGCATCCATAAGAACTAAATCAAATTCTCCTTTTAACTCTTCAATAAAATCTCTCATTTTTTTACTTCCTAATAATTCTGCTGGATTGGGTGGTATAGGGCCACTAGTTATTATAAAAAGATTCTCAACAGTTGTGTTAACTAT
>CALJTN010000132.1 GCA_937976175.1 uncultured Clostridiaceae bacterium
TGTATGGAGGTTATTTCGATATGCTATACCTTGAAGGCGGTATACTTCATTATTTTCATGACATAGCTAAGTTTATGGAGAAGCTATTTTTGATGTTAAAACCCCATGGACAAATTATATTAAACGATTTTCATCCCTTTAGAAAAGTAATGCCAATTAATTTCTATAAGTCATCCGTTGAGGACTATTTTGATACAAATACACAAAATGGTGATGTTGCTTATAAAGATTTTTTAGATAAAGGAGAAAGTGAAGAATTTCCAAATTGCTCTTTTCGACTATACACTATTAGTGAAATTCTTAATTCAATGATTAAGAGTGGATTTACAATTAAAGAATTTAATGAGCATCCTAGCTGGACAAACGAGAAGCTCCCTGGAGAATTTACTGTTTACGCAATTAAATAAGAATTATATATATCTGGAAACTAATCAGAATATAGGAGGGATTTTATTTTGGAAAAGTGGGAATATACAACGGTTAAATTTGAACTTAAGGGATTTAGTGGAGGTATATTAAAAGTTGAAGATTTTGACTACGAACTTAATAAACTTGGAGAACAAGGGTGGGAATTAGTATCTTGTTTTTCAAACAATGCAGCGCAAGGTTATAGTAGAGATGCAATTGCAGTCTTTAAAAGAAGAAAATAGTAAGAGTTGCTACGGAGGATAAAAATGATAAAAAACATAATCTTTGATATAGGAAATGTATTACTAGAATTTAAGCCTTTAGATTATCTTAAAAAAACTTTCAATGACGATAGTCTTGAAACACTTCTTTACAAGGAAGTATTTCAATGTGAAGAGTGGCTTCATCTAGATAGAGGAATATTAACTCAAGATGAGGTAATAAAAATAATATCTTTAAGGAACCCTGAGCATGAAGTTCATATTAAGAAATGCATGGATAATTGGATTGATATACTAACCCCTATAGAGGGAACAGTAAAGATTCTAAGTGAGCTAAAAGAAAAGGGTTATAAACTATATCTCCTTTCAAACTTTCATTCCTTAGCTTTTGAAACTGTTTATTCTAAATATGATTTTTTTAAGTCCTTTGATGGAGGCATAATATCCTATAAGGAAAATCTTCTAAAGCCTGAAAATGAAATATATACTAAGCTTTTAAATACTTATAACCTAAATGCAGAAGAATGCTTATTTATTGATGATACTTTCATAAATATTGAAGCCGCCAGTAGTCTTGGTATAAACACCATTCATTTTATAAGTTATGAAACATTGAAAAAAAGCTTAAATAAATTCATTTAAGCTTTTTTTCATATAAAATAGGGTATTATATATCTTAATTCTTTAAACTTTTATACAGTGGAATAAAATATACCATTATAATTCCTAATGATAGAACTATAGTTGCCACTATACCAGCTTCAGGGCCAAAGGCCCCCCCTGTGAACCATTCTGCACCTGTTAATTCTAAATGCATTAGACTTCCTGCTGTTACCTTTTGGCCACTTACCTCAAAGCCAAAAACATTTCCCTGAGTCCAGTTCCACGCTGCATGAAGTCCACAAACTCCCCATAAATCGTTAGTTTTTATAACATATAAGCCTAAAAATAACCCTACTAAAACAATATTAATTATAGCTAGAATGCTTACATTGGGATTTGCAAAGTGCATAAGACCAAAAAACGCAGAGGAAACAATTAGTCCTACGGCCACATTATATCTTGCACCTAAAACATTCATAAACCACCCTCTTGAGAGAATTTCCTCTGTGGCACTTTGTATCATCCAACCTGGTAGAACAATTAATATCCCACTTAAAGCTAGTATTCCGGAAGCGCTTGCTGGACTTTGATTTACCGCAATGTGCCCACTAATACTAAGCATTAAAGTTACTATTGAAAACATTAAGACCCCTATACCAAAACCTATAAAATACTTTTTTATAAATCCTTCTCTTCTAAGTCCCATACTAGAAATATTTCTTTTTTCCCTAAACTTTACTCTAGCAAATACTAACAATGATATAAATATAAACCCAAATACAAGGTCATTTAGTAATAGCACTGCAGGGTTATTACTAATAATTTTTCTCGTAAAATAGCCCAATATTGAACCTATCACTTGTCCGCCTATTAGAAAAAGTATTACCCAAAGTATACATAAGATAATATTAGGAAGCACCTTTGCTTTCTTTGCTTCTCTAAATAAATCATTTTCATTTAAAAACACATTACCACTCCTTCTTCACTCATTATAATGATTATCTTGCCTGGGGTCAGAGAAAAATTGTTTTGTTATTTTTTAAACAAAAGACTTAAATGGTATATATTGTATAGTTCAAATATACCTTTGTCAAGAAATAGTTTTTTCTCATGAGAATCTGCCCACAACTAACATAGCCTATCTCTGAGTATCAAAGTAATCCTTTAACTTTCTCGGTCCTGCAAGTACCTTCCTATCTATAAACAAAACTCCATTATTTTTTGTGTTAACATACCATTTTACTAGTTTTATATGACCAAAACTAATTTCTATTGCTGTTATACACCTGGGGTGAACACAGCTTCCATCGTTAAAATATGGTGTCTCACCTACTTCAGGAAACATAGGCCTATGTGTATGACCTGCGATGAGCATCTGTTTTTCTCTTACTACCCATTCAATAAGTTTTTTTTCTACTGCTTGTTTTTTATGATAATTCTCTGCTGTTCTGGTGGGATCATTTATTCCAAATAAGTTAAGAGGCCTCCATAAATACCTGACTAAAAATCTGGCTAACCTCCACATCTTATCATTTAGATAATCTACTTGATGTCCATGCATTAAAAAAATTTTGTCATTAGTATCCCTATCCCTAAGCACTAAACCTTCATGGAGCTTAATATTTTCAAATAAAGGAATATGTTTTTTCTTACGTTCATCAAAATATTGGTATAAATTATCTTTTACATATCCATGGTTTTTCTTTACTATATCATGGTTTCCAAAAATAAACTTGAGCCTATCTTCATTGAAAAATTTAGACATAAGCCTAAATACATCACTGTGTACCCTCTTAATGTCAGAAAGTCTTTTATTTTCCCATAGTTCGTCTCCATCACCAATCTCTATATAAGTATAATTTTTGTTATAGTAGCAAGTTAAGGCCGCAAAATAAACATTTTGATTTTTAGAAAAGTCATCTGACCAGTTTCCGTCCCCTCTATGGCAATCACTCATTAAAACAATCTTAGAAGAATCATCAAAAGTAATTTCCTCCGCTGACTCAAAAACTTTAGATATCCGCTTTAATGTATTCATCTTCTCCTCCTAACTAAAGCACTAAATTCTTTTACATTTCAATATATTCAAAAATCTATGCATAAAGAACGCTTTGAGGCTCGTAAAAAAGACAGGATTTATCTCCTGTCAAATAACCTTAATTCAGATATTTTTTAATCTTTTTATAAATTCTAAATAAGTGTTTATTCTTGCCTATATTTATAATTTTTTCATATATATCCGGTGCCTGTTCCTGGATTGCCTTTATTTTATCCGGTAAATTGTCATATGACTTAGTTAAAATCAGGTCCTGTTGTCGTATATACCCTGATTTCACAACCCGTTGTTAAAGCATACTGACCTTTCCAAAACTCAATCATCTACTTCTTTCCATCATATTCAAAATAAATTGGTTCGCAATCAATAATCAACCCTAAAGGTGCTGCCGCTTCATCGTACAGACGGCAATACCCATGTTTCTCTGCCACGCATCCATACTTGAATAAAATATATCTTGCTCCACATCGTAGGAATAACCAGCAGTTTCTATTGTCTTATCCAGTTCATAATTACCCGTAACCCTATTCACTCCAGTATCACTACCTTTCCTCTTAAAAGTCTTCATACCAGAAGTGATCCATTTACTAAACCGCTTACATTTTTTTCGGTAATACATAGCTGTAATTGCTAAAATAAGAATTAAACCAATGAGTAATATACTACATGCATTAATCTCTGAAAACATAAAACTCACCTCAAATATATTATTTTATACTATAGTATTCTCTGCATAATCAATAGGTTAAAAAAAAGCTTCTGGTAGTATTATTCTAATACTACCAGAAGCTTTAATCTTACAACATTATTCTTAATAACTAATCTGTATACCATCCACAGTCAATTCCTTTATCCAGAGGAATTTTCTCAGAAATATATGCAATCTATTATTATTAATTCGTGTGTTTTTTCCAACAAATACGCTTATATCATCAACTGTGTACATATGATAATTATCTGTTTTCGTAGGTTTACCCAGCTGAACTGCCGGACTCTGTACTGAGCATCAGCCACCATTACCAGGCTTTATAAAAAGTGTTACTGAGTTATCATTAGATTGTTTCCTTATAAAATTAGCAGCATCTTTCTCTATAATCAAATTCATAAATACACCCCCTTAATGACATGGAAGACTCTCAAAAGCTCCATATGAAATAATAAAATTAAATTTCTATAGCCATTAGTCTTTTGAATCTATTATAACATAATTATTTATATCCAAAACTAAATATCACTTCAGCATCAAAGCGTATTCCCTGAACATCTTTATATTCCTTGATTTCAATTAAGGCAGCTTCTTTAAATTTGTTAAGAGCACTTGGACCAATACTTTCTATATGTTCAAATAGTCCGCGCGAAGCATTCGTCCACTGCTCATTCCACCACTCTTCTTCATCCTTATAATAGAAGGTTTTCTTCTCAATGAATATCTCTATGCTTTTAAATCCCGCGTTCTCTAAAATTTTCTTTACTCCATCAACTGAACCAAAGTCTGGCATTTGTGCAGTAATACTAGTTTTTTTGGGTTGTTCTTGAGGGAACACCTTGCTATATGCTGTTCCTAATACACTTTTCTTCTGCCTCATATTCCATGTACTTAATCCTATTCTTCCTCCCGTCTTTAACACTCTATACATTTCATCAATTGCTTTTAATGAATCAGAAAAGAATGATACTGACAATCCACATAAAACATAATCGAAACTCTTGTTAGTAAAATTCAAATTTTCAGCATCCATTTGTATTACTTTAACCTTATGCAACCCTTGTGCAACAATAAGTGACTGTGTTTCTTTGACCATTTCTTCAGAAAAGTCTATTCCTATGACTTGACCATTTTCTCCAACACAATTAATAGCTGGGAATAATGAAGCTCCCTTACCACATGCTACATCAAGTAAAGTTGATCCTTCATTAATTTTTGTGTACTCAACCAATTTCCTGCCTAAATAAGAAAAGTACTTTGGCCCGATACTATCAAATTTTTTTGCCGTTCTGTTGAAGATTCCTTCTAGCCTCTCATTCCTTTTAATCATTTCTAAACTCATAAATACACTCCTCTCAAACTAAAAAAGCCTACCATTATAAAATGGTGGCTTTCCGTTTACAAATAAAATAAAGATATACCAAATAGGTATATCTTCTGGACACATTTATGTCTCTATATATTATAACAGGTTTTCTAACAACTTGCATATCATTATTTTTCTAAAATCTCCATTTCTTATCACATAGCTAATCTAAATTACTATAATGTAGATTTCACATAGAATTATCATCTTACTTGCTAATATGCTTATATATCCACTGGTCAACTATTTTTGCAGCTTCATCATTTGTAAGATGTGAGTTATCTAGTAACCTCATATTAGGCTGTGTTTTATCTGCATTTTCTTTTAACCATGTGTTAAAGTCAATTGAGACTTTTACATACTGGTGATCCTTTTCATAACGACGATCCTCCGTAAGACGTTTATTCAAAATATCCTCATCACAAACTATCGCTATATAATGAATCTCTGAAAAATACCTTCTCTCCAAACAGTTTTCAAATTGCTCTGGCACTGAACATCCACAAAGAACAACAGGCTTACCTATTTGAGATATATTTTTACACATTCTAAGCCAAAGTTCCCTATACTTTCTATAATTATCTTCTGGTACATTATATGAATCATTCCAGAGAATATCGCTTTCCATCACTATATAGTCTTTTTCCTTTTGAAACAGCTCTGCAGATATGGCGGATTTACCCACCCCGCTTGCGCCTGTAATTATAAATAGTGGCATTGGTTTAATTTCTTGGTTATGTCCACAGAACGGACAGGTCATAGATTTTCCATCTAAAGATATTTCTTTTTTCACAGTATATTTTTTACATTTTACACAAGTATTTAACATACTACATCCCCTCCCACTTGATTTAGATATCAGAAGTTTAACTTTTTTTGTAACTTCTTCAACAATATTGTTTCTTACAAATATTATTATATCTAACAATTTATGT
>CALJTN010000133.1 GCA_937976175.1 uncultured Clostridiaceae bacterium
TATTCCGAATACAGCACCACCTATAATTGGAAATAACCTACCTAACCAATTTGCTATGAATGCTATTATAAAAGTAAATAAAATACCTAATGAGTTTTGTTTAAACCAGTTCATTAAAATTACCTCCTCTTTTAAACTACCAACTAATAATAGTACAAAGCTTGATAAAATACAAGCTAGGTGCCAGATATATAACCATTTAAAATACTAAGAGGACTTGAATAAAATAAATATTCAAGTCCTCTTAGTATTTTAGGTTTCTTGTTGAGCTTGGCCGCAGCTAATGCAGAACTTTGCTTCAGAAGATAGTACCTGACCGCACTTTGAGCAAAAAACTGTTGAGGTGATGGGAACACACGGAGCATCTTTAGAGTAAGAAGATTGCTGTGTCGCCTGTACTGGTTCTTTATGCAGTTTTTCATCAATAATAGCAATTTGGCTTTCTAAATCTTTTATTGTATCAAATATAGTTGATAGTATATCGGAATCAGGAATAATAGCTTGTTTATGAGCTATATAAAATAAATCTCCAATTTCGGTTTTTTTGTCTTTAATTGCAGTCTCCAATTGATTTCGTTGGAGTTTAAGCTTACCTGTTTCTACCATATCTATAGATTTTGATCCAATAGATGAGGCTGTATCTTTCATTGTTTCACTGAACTTCTTAAAAAAACTCATTGTCAGAACACCTTCCTTCTTTTATTAAGCTAAACATCATCACTTTTAATTATTAAAAATAAAAACTGGTGATGATAAAGTATACTGATAATTGAACTAGGATATGTATAAGTAATGATGTTTACGGAAGGATACGAGTAATTTAAAGAGTTTTTAGTGAGGTTTAATATTTTTATAAAGTATTTTAAAAATTAAGTTGCCGTAAGCTCGTTTTGCAAAGCTAATATTTGCATCAGGGAAATAGGAGAAGTCAGTCCAACCTTTTTTGTTCCAGTAGTCAAGATCAATTTTAAATATTTTAGAAGATAGTGCCTTTTGAACATTAAAGGTTGTAATTTCTTTAAGAGATGGAGAATAACCTTTTCCACTGTTGTTAACAAGGGCAATGAAGTTTTTTATATCATCTCTTTTAATAGGCGTGTTTATAGTTCTACCGTTTCTTCCAATTTTACAGCACAAAGCCACACCCCATTGAGAAATGGATTCTTCAATAGAATTCATTGTATTTTTAAGGCCTGAGCCTTGGGTGGTTGAAACAATCATAGAGGGTTTTTGTGCGACCTCAGTTCGATGAAACCACTTACAAGTTCTATCCAAAAAAGTTTTTAGAATACCGCTCATATTATTTAGATACACAGGGGTCCCAATTATTAAGCCATCACTTTCAATGATTTTCCTCATGATTATATTAACATCGTCATCTATATAACATTTGTCTTTTAAAATACAACATTCACATCCACTGCAAAATTCTAACTTATAATCCTTTAAACTTATTATCTCAGTATCGAATCCAGTTTCATTCAATAGAGAGCCAATGGATGACAGTAGATTAAAGGTGTTCTTTTTTCGGTTACTGGTATTTATAAGTAAAACTTTCATAATTACCTCCAAACTATTCTTATAAAATATTATACCATAGGATTTTAATTTTTCCTTTTTTATATAATATATAAGTTTAGGATATACTAGCTACAATAATATATTTGACAAATTTTAAACTGGGAGGTAAAAATGGAAGACTCAAAATTATATAACTTAGATGTTTTTTCTAGTATCCATGAACCCTACTGGATTAACTCTACAAACAAAGTAGGTTATCCTGCATTAGAAGGAGATATAAGTGTTGATGTTGCTATCGTTGGTGGTGGTATAGTCGGAATTACCACTGCATTTTTACTAAAAGGCAAGGGGTTAAAGGTTGCTATAATAGAAGCTAATAAAATTACTCACGGAACTACAGGTCATACAACTGCTAAGGTTACTTCACAGCATGGATTAATATATAAAAAAATTATATCTAAATATGGAGAAGAGAAGGCTAAGCAGTATGCAGAAGCCAACGAAGCTGCTATTCATTTTATTGTAAACATAGTTAAGGAAAAAAATATTGATTGTGATTTCTGCTTTAAACCTGCCTACGTATATACTCAATCTGAAGAATACGTAAGGAAAATTGAAAAAGAAGTAGAGGCTGCATTAAAGCTAGGCATTAAGGCGTCTTATCAACAAAGTATCGAACTTCCTTTTGATATAAAGGCTGCTATGAAATTTGATAATCAAGCTCAGTTTCATCCTCTGAAATATCTGATTTCAATTGCTAAAGAGATACCAGGTGATGGAAGCCATATTTTCGAGTCAACTAAGGTTGTTGATGTGAAGGATGGAGAAAGGTGTGTGGTAATAACGGGGAATGGAAACAAGGTTACTGCCTCTAAAGTTATAATTGCTTCTCACTTTCCTTGTTATGATGGCGGTGGAATGTACTTTGCAAGGATGTATGCTGAAAAGTCTTACGTACTGGGGGTTAAAGTTAAAGAGAAGTTTCCAGAAGGGATG
>CALJTN010000134.1 GCA_937976175.1 uncultured Clostridiaceae bacterium
AGCCAAGAAGAATCTATGGGTTTTTCTATTGAAAGGGAGACTCTGGCTTTAGAATTAATTGTAAAGGAATTATTATAATTTGATTCTCAAAAAGTAAGACTTCCTCTTGCTGAATTTGCAGCAGAGCTTAAGAAGAAAATCTATTTTATTTAATAGTAATTTATATACACAATAAAGTCTATTAGTATAACAGTATTAACTGTATTCTCATCACATATATTTAGAATTTATAATAAAAATATAATATTTCAATCTAATAATATTTGAATAATGCAAGTTTTTTATTTTTTTATGTCAAACTATTGTTTGAAGTGGATAAGTTTGTTAAAATATATGCGATTGAGTTTTTTGAAACAATGTTATTTATGTAGGAAGGAGATTATAAAATGATTTATTCACATGAAGTTGAAAGTATGATGTGTGTAGTAAAGGGTCCTAATCATGGTTCTGCACCAATTCCGCAAGAAGGAAAATGGGTACAATCTAAAGAAATAAAAGATATATCAGGCTTAACACACGGTGTAGGCTGGTGTGCTCCACAACAAGGTGCATGCAAACTTACTTTAAATGTTAAGGACGGAATTATACAGGAGGCATTAGTTGAAACCATAGGATGTTCAGGTATGACTCACTCAGCTGCTATGGCATCTGAATTTTTACCTGGAAAAACTATTCTTGAGGCTTTAAACACGGACTTAGTTTGTGATGCTATAAATACTGCAATGAGAGAGTTATTTCTACAAATAGTATACGGAAGAACTCAGACTGCATTCTCAGAAGGTGGACTACCTATAGGAGCAGGTCTTGAGGATTTAGGAAAAGGATTGAGAAGCCAAGTTGGAACTATGTATGGAACTTTAGCTAAGGGTGTTAGATATTTAGAAATGGCTGAAGGCTATATTTCAAGAATAGCACTAGATGCAGATAGCCAAGTAATTGGTTATGAATTCATAAGCTTTGGAAAAATGATGGACATGGTTAAAACAGGTATGGATGCTAATGAAGCTATGAAAAAAGCAACTGGTACTTATGGTAGATTTGCAGAAGCTGCATTAGTTATAGATCCAAGACACGAATAAGATAAGGAGGGTGAATTTAAATGGCATTATTTGAAAGTTATGAAAGAAGAATAAATCAGATTACAGCTGTACTTCAAAAATATGGAATGAACTCCATAGATGACGCAAAAGCTGTCTGTGAAGCAAAAGGTATAGATCCTTATACAATTACAAAAGAAATCCAACCAATTTGCTTTGAAAATGCTGCATGGGCTTACGTTGTAGGTGCTGCAATAGCAATAAAGAAGGGGTGCACAAAGGCTGCTGATGCGGCTGAAGCTATCGGAGAAGGTTTACAATCTTTCTGTATTCCTGGTTCTGTTGCTGATGATAGAAAAGTAGGTATTGGACACGGAAATCTTGCTGCTATGCTTTTAAAAGAAGAAACAGCTTGTTTTGCTTTCTTAGCAGGACATGAATCCTTTGCAGCTGCTGAAGGTGCAATTGGCCTTGCTAAATCAGCTAATAGAGTTAGAAAAGAGCCCTTAAGAGTTATTCTTAACGGTCTTGGAAAAGATGCAGCTATGGTAATTTCAAGAATCAACGGGTTTACATATGTACAAACTCAATTTGATTACTATAGTGGTATCGTTACAGTGGTTAAAGAAACTGCTTACTCAAACGGAGAAAGAGCTAAAGTTAGATGTTATGGCTGTGACGACGTTAGAGAAGGCGTTGCTATAATGCATATGGAGGGCGTAGATGTTTCTATAACTGGAAACTCAACTAACCCAACAAGATTCCAACACCCAGTTGCAGGAACATACAAAAAAGAATGTTTAGAGCAAGGTAAGAAATACTTCTCAGTAGCATCAGGTGGTGGTACTGGAAGAACTCTTCACCCAGACAATATGGCAGCAGGTCCTGCGTCATATGGTATGACTGATACAATGGGAAGAATGCATTCAGATGCACAATTCGCAGGTTCTTCATCAGTTCCAGCTCACGTTGAAATGATGGGTCTTATCGGAATGGGTAACAACCCTATGGTTGGAGCTTCAGTTGCAGTTGCGGTTGCAGTTGAAGAGGCAATGAGTAAATAATAAAATACTGAAACCCCTGTGCTAGCAGGGGTTTTGTTTTGACTAAAACCTTTTGCAAACATATAAAAACAGGTGCGAAATACACGCGTAATACACAGGTAATACACAGACGTAATACACAAAAAATGTTTAAAAAAAATTAGGTATTTTTTCAATTTCTTCTTTTAATTGTTCAATTGTTCTATGAGTATAAATTTTTTCTGTTACATCTTGAATTGAATGTCCTACAATTAATTTAAGCATATATTCATTCATATCGTATTCCTTTGCAAGAGTTATAAAAGTATGACGAGTATCGTGTGGTCTATGATTCATATTTAGCCTTTCCATAACTTTTTTAAAACGTGATCTATACTTATCATAGGTCATTGAATTTCCTTGTTGTCCATTTGGGTCTATAAACAAATGTTCATTCTTTTCATTGTAGCGACTTTGTATTAATGGAAATGTTTTCGAGTGCATAGGAACTATTCTATTTTTTCCAGCCTCGGTCTTTAATCCTCCAAGCATAGTGTTGGTATCAATATTAATATCTAAGGTTTTTAAAATAGCAAGTTCTTGAGGTCTCCATCCACTGTAAATTCCTATTAAAATCATATCTACAAAAGGGAAGTCTATATTGTCCCATAGAATTTTAATTTCATTCTTATTAAAAGGTATCCTTTCAATGTCTGGTTTACCTTTTTTAACTGAATTACACAGAGTAGCATAGTCTTTATCGCAAATCTCATGTTTTAATGCATACTTATATATTAAATTAAACATGGATTTCATTCTAGCTTTTGTACTATTCCCAACAACTGCATTCTTTATAGTGTCTTCCAACGTCATAGTTTTTATATCTTTAAATCTCATTTCATATAAAGAACTACAATGATTATAAGCAGATTTCCATGTTCTAACAGCAGATGGCACAATAGTTTGAAAATGTTCTTTACTCCATTTTTCATATACCTCAGTAAAAGTTATAGAATCTGTTTTAATATCGTACGGGTTAGTATTAAATTCAGCCAATGCTTGAATCGCTAATTGCCTAGTCTTATAATAGCCAATTGTTTGATATAATTGCTTGTTATTTTCATCCCATCCAATTGTTTTTCTAGATCTATAAGGATTTCTTCTATTTCCTGTTAGTTTGTGCACTGAACCAAAACCATTCGGGTTTTTCATAACGTATTACCTACTTTCTATAAATTAACTAATTGATTAACAACATCATAAGGTAGTTCTAGCGAACAACATATCTGCTCTAATGTCATTTCATATAGGTCAACTTCATCAATAGTAATTTTCCCTAATTTAAAAGCAAAGTAGTTAGCTTGTTTCTCTAACTTCCCTTTATTTAAAAGAAATTTATTAAACGAATTTTTAATCTTGGTATGAAGTATTGCATGCCCTAACTCGTGAGATAAATAAAACTTCTCATAAGATTCCGAAAGATCATTGCTGATAAAAATTACTTCATTGTCATCCATTCTTCTTATATAGGAACTATGATTATCGCCTAAAAGCTTAAAATCTTTGTTTACTTTTATAATTTCTATTTCAAGCATATTACATAAATCATAAGGATTATTTGTTCCGTACATTTCAATTAGACCTATAATTATCTCATTAATCCAATCCATATATACACCTACTTCTTATATTTACTTCTATGTTTAACAATTGACATTTGCTCCATAAGTTCATTAGCGAAATCAACTATCTCCTCATCGTTTAGCTTATCAGTATCAAATCCGTCAGAACCAAAAATGTCATGCATATCTACATATTCCCTAGCCATGATTGCGTTTGTGAATCTGGACGGGATTTTTTTAGGCGCATCTATACAACTAGCCATATTGGCTTTATTGTGAAACAGTTCATGCTCACTATAATCTTCATCATCTAAAGGAGAATATTTTAAATTGCATATAGGACAAATTGTAAAATCATCTTTATTTCTTAAAAAATCACTTGAAACATTAAAAAGTAATGAAATCTTATTTAATAATTCTTCAGTAACTCCCTTTTCCAGACGTTCAATCTTCCCAATAGAAAAACTATCTTTAAATCCAAGTGATAAAGATAGTTCGCTTTGGGTTAACTTTTTCTTTTCACGTAAATATTTTAGTTTTTCGCCATTTATATAAAAGCCTACTGGATTTTCATCAGAAAAAATAGATAGTGAAACATCAAAGAAACCAGCAATTTTTTTTAACAAATCTTCATTAGGATTCGTTCTGCCACTTTCTATGTCCCCAACGTACCCTCTTGAAATATCTAGAGCATCTGCTAAATCTTTTTGAAAAAATCTCTTACCAATCTTTAAACTATATTCACTCCTAAGTTGCTTTATCTTTAAACCAATTAATTTACTATTCATTTCAAAATCTCCTTTTTCTAAATTAAATAAATTATACGTCTTTTACGTCACTATGTCAATAAAGCAAAGTAAAACTTA
>CALJTN010000135.1 GCA_937976175.1 uncultured Clostridiaceae bacterium
GCAAAAATAATATAAAGAATAATAATACTGGTAGCAGCATATCAAATACTATGGAAATAGTTTTAATGCCTGACCTGAGGCAAAGAATAACAGTTAATAACATAATTATCATTACTAGATTTAATGGAGTTCTATCCAAAAGAAAAATTCGTAAGCTCTCAGCAAAAACCCTAAGTGAAAGTCCAACTGAGGATATGGTGTATACTCCAATGGCTATCATAATCATCTTTCCTATGATTTTACCTAAGACAAGTTCATTAATTTGAGAAAAATTTAGTCCAGGGTATTGAAGACTAATCCAATAAAATGCATAACACGTTGCAAGTATCACAAAAAGGAAATTATATTTAAGTAGTAAAATATTTTAAGAATTTAATCTTTCATTAATCTTCCTTTGAATATCCTCAACTCTTAATCTATTAAGATTATAGCCAGAGATGCTTAAAAATGATGCTATAAAGCTTAAACCTGAGCCAATACTTAGCATTAAACCAAGAATAATTACGGTGCTTTCTGCTTGAAGGGGAAGGCTTGCATCAAATTTAACTAAATCTAATATAAAACCTATAAGTAGCAAAGTTATAGATTGAGAGAATTTATAGAACAAGGTAAGACAGCCGTAATAGCTCCCTTCAGCTCTTTTTCCAGTATTAAGTTCATCTAAATCAATGACATCTGCAATCATTGAAAGAGGTAGGGTAAACAACCCTCCTGTACCAAAGCCTGCAAGTACTGCAAAGGGAATAAAGTAAAATGCATTGCCTGTTACATGATCCTTCATAAACACTAGCATAAGAAAAAACAAGCTACTTATAATACAAAGTACAATACCTAAAATCATGGAAGGCTTCTTATCTAATATTTTTGATGCTAGGGACCATATAGGCTGAGATAGTATAGAAACAAAAAACTGTATTCCAACGATAAGGGCAATCTGCTTACTACTAAGAGAAAATGTGTAAGTAAACACATGTAACCCTGTATTTGCAACCAGTGCTGTTGCTATGTTTGTAAACATATATGTAAAAGCCACATATCTAAAGCTTTTGTTAAGAAAAATCCCCTTAAAGTCTACTAGCAGAGTTTTTAGATTTGCACCTTTTACTCCCTTCATAGCATGTCTGCTTAGAATAGGGATATATTTCTTTGTGGAATAAAAACAAAGAAGGGCAAAGATCACAATTAAAATTGAGGAGAAAAACCCCATAGAACTATAGGAATTAGGGTTTAACTGTCCAGAAGGAAACTCTGGAGTAGAAGGAAAAAAAACAAACATTCCAAAAACAGATACAAAGGCTAGGCCGAGAAGAAAGAAAATAGTTTTAATGCTTTGAATATTAGTTCTTTCATTGTAATCGTTAGATAATTCAGCACCAAGAGCCGCATAGGGAGTTACATAAATTGTGCTGAAAGTTTTAATTACTATAATTATAAAAAATATAATAGCAAACTTTAAATAATCAGATAACCCAGAGTTTATATGCCATAAAAGGTAGTTAGATATTCCAAGACCTATACCCCCTATAAGGATATATTGATGCCGTCTGCCGAAAAATTTAGATTTAGTCATGTCTGAAAAGTATCCCATTAAAGGATCAGTGATGGCATCCCAGATTATACTTAGGCTAACAGCTAAGCCAACAAGACTACCGGGCATATTAAGAATAGCTGTACAGTAAAAAACTAAATAGGTTCCTATAACTTGATTGGAAATACCAGTGCTGAAGTTTCCGGACCCATAGCCTATTTTATCTAAAAGCGGGATTTTTCTGTGGCTGCTGCTTTGAAGTTTAATCAAGATAACACTCCTTGCTTTACATTATTATTGTTACTATTAAATGGTGCCTTATATCTACGAACTAATATTAGCATATTTATACAATCTAGTAAATCGGTAAAAGGTCATGTTATAAAATACTACTTTATTTGAGATACTACTAACAGGCATCTTTGACTTCCTATCTAATTTAGATGCTAAAGCCAATGATTAAATAGGGAGGATTTTATTATGAACGGAAAAGGTGATGAACAAAAATTTAGTAACATGGTAAAAGTAGGTAGGTTTACTAAAAATGCAGTAGAAAATTTCGAGGAAAATATAGTGAATCAAAAGGATTATTTAGAGAAGGTTAAAGATACTGAGCCATCTGGGATACCCAATAAGTTTCATTAAAAAAGAGCTAATTTCCATTACAAAGATTAACGATAACTAAGAGCTTAAGTAAAGCTCTTTTTTTATGTTTATATTTACATATATATAATTATGTAAACCAATTAAAATGTAAACTAATAATTAAGAATTAGTTTAGAAAAATATATCAATATATTCATTAAGGAGATAAAAAATTGCAAGGCAAAAATGTAATATACTAATATATTTAGCAACATGGGAATATTATAAGAAAATAAAGCAAATTTTTACTTGCTGGCCTCTTCAAATACTTTATGAATAATTTCTTTAGAGGGAACTCCTTCATGTACCTTAACCCCATTAACGTAGAATGTAGGAACATAATAGTAATCGTATTGTTTAGCTATCTCTGGTTGACGTTCTTCATCGATTACTTTAACTTCGATGTTTGCGTATTCAGGATTCGTATTTTTTAAGTCATCAATAATTGAATATGCTTGTTTACAGTAAGGACACCAATCAGTTATAAACATAAATACTGGTTTCATATATTTTCACCACCTACCTTTCTATACAATATATATTATGCTAAAGCTTAAAAATATTATGCGGTATATTGTTACTTTGTTAATAAAGAAAAAATATATAAATATCTAGTGATCTGTGTAAAAAATGATATAGAAATGTTTATTATCTATGATTTTAGTATATAGAAACATTATAATTATATAGAACAAATAACCCTTTAACTAAGGAAAAACATAGGGTTACTTATATTTTGAGGAGTGATGAGATGTCAATAAAATTTTGCAATTATACCAGCCAACCTGGATTCACAGATGACTTTTTAAAAGTTTATGATTTTTTGAAAAGAATAAATATGGAAAATGTTATAACGCCCAATTTCCTATGGGGGAGATGGGAATGGATGTTTTCACTACGATATCTTAATAAAAGCTTTTTAGACAGAATTGGAATATGGAAAGATGATGATAAGATTGTAGCATTAGCAACCTATGAAACTAATGCTGATGAAGCTTATATCTGTGTGGACAAAGATTATAATTGTCTTAAAGAAGATATTTTGAGCTATGTAAAGCATAATTTCAATGAGGAGCATAAAGTTCTTATTGATGACAAGGATAATGTGTTTCAGCGAATAGCCATTGCTAATGGCTATAAACCAACACAAGACAAACAATGCACTTCAATGATAGATATTAATCCTAATATTTCTTATGAGCTCCCACAGGGATTTAGTGTTGTAAGTCTTGCGGAGAGATTTGATTTAGATGAATACAATAAAGTGTTATTCAAAGGATTTAATCATGAGGGAGAACCTCCGAGAACAGAGGAAGAAATGCTTAATAGGAAGACTGAACTTTCTGGACCTCATGTAAATCTTGAACACAACATAGCAGTGGTTGCACCCAATGGAGAGTTTGTTTCCTACTGTGGCATGTGGTATGACAGTGATACAGACTATGCCCTTGTAGAGCCAGTGGCAACAAATCCTAAGTACCGAATGATGGGGCTTGGAAAGGCAGCAGTGCTTGAAGCTGTTATGCGCTGTGGAAAACTAGGAGCCAAAAAGGCCTATGTAGGTTCATCACAACAGTTTTATTATAGTATTGGTTTTTATCCTGTTTCTACTGAAACCTTTTGGAGTAAAAAGATGTAAAATCACCACATCTTAAGAGATTGCATAACATGCTGAAATAGAAGGTAAGAAAATAAAAAAAATAAACCAAGGAGAATGCCCTATGCTGGCCATTTTCCTTGGTTCTTATTTATAAATACTAAAAATTATTCTATATTAATGCTTGTATTAAAATTACAAATATAGCCACTGGAACTACCCATTTAATAAGGAATCCCCAAACTCCAGCAAGCCCAAATTTTACTTTTCCGTTATTTGTAGCTTCTTCTACAGCTTTATCTATACCCCATATCCATCCGATGAATATAGCTAACATTAGGCCTGCCAGTGGTAGAAGAATACTTTCTGAAAAGTAGCTCATAGAATCAAAGAAATTCATACCTTTAATAAATGGTATGTCTGACATAAGAGGTCCATTAGCTAATGAAGAAGGTACACCAATAAGGAAAGCAGTGATTGCAAGTCCAATGGTCGCAGTTTTACGTTTCCATTTAAATTGGTCAATACATACGGATACTGCTGACTCTAATAGTGAAATTGAAGAGGTAATAGCAGCAAATAAAACTAATACAAAGAATAATATGGCAAAGAATGATCCAAAAGGCATTTTAGCAAATACACCTGGTAATGTTATGAAAAGAAGTCCAGGTCCACCAGCTGGGTCAAAGCCTAAAGCAAATACTGCAGGTAGGATTGTAAGTCCTGCAAGTAATGCGATTATAGTATCAATTAATGGAATATAAAATGCACTTTCTACAAGATTTTCGTCTTTTCCAAGATAACTACCATAAGCTATAATAACACCCATACCAAGACTTAGTGAAAAGAATACTTGTCCTGCTGCTGCTAAAATAACAGAGCCATTAATTTTAGAGAAATCCGGTTTTAATAAAAACGTAACACCCTCCATTGCACCTGGAAGTGTAATTGATCTAATCATAATTACAACCATCATAATAAATAATCCTGGCATCAAAATTTTACTAAATTTTTCAATACCGCCACTAACACCACCCATAACAATAGCCAATGTTATTGCCATAAATATACCATGGTATATAAGGGGTTGAACTGGATTTCCTATAAAGGATGTAAAGATACCTTCAAGGGAACTAAGGTCTGTTGTGTTAAATCCGCCTGAAAAAGCTGTAACGATATACTTTAATACCCATCCACCAATAACACTGTAAAATGTTAATATTAAGAATGATGCAATTACTCCTATAAAACCAACCCACGCCCATTTTTCCTTAACTTTTCTGTAAGCACCTACTGCACTTAATTGTGTATGCCTACCTAGTACAAGTTCCGCCATCATTAAAGTAAACCCCACTAAAAACAGCATTGCAATGTATACAACTACAAAGGCTCCACCGCCGTTGCTACCCGCTGTATACGGGAACTTCCAAAGATTACCGAGTCCAACTGCGGATCCAGCGGCAGCAAGAATAAATCCGGTCTTTGAACTCCACTGGTCTCTTTGTTTTTCATTTGTTTTTTTCATAACCAAACCCCCTAAATTATAGTTGAGAAGACCTCAAAAGATGTACTTGAAGCTTCTGCAATTATATAAAATAGATATGAACTTCATGAATTTGTTACATAATCTTAATACCATTTAATATTATGTTAAAATCAATCAGAAGTTCATCATCATTCGACATAATTATATTATAGTTTATAACTTATATTGTTATATGTCAAATTTTTTTTAATATATTAATTAGAGTTACCTATTAATATAGTTAAGTGTTAAAGCAAGCTTAAATTTATTTTTTAACTATTCTTGCAATTGACAACATCTCTATATATAATTAACTCATATAGCTACATTAAGACTCTCAGGTAAAAAAAGACAGAGGACATGTGGGGTGTTTTAAGCTATCCCTTCATTGTCCTCTTTTGTTTTATAAAGAATATTAAGAAAAATTCATTTAAAATATAAGGAGGAAAAAATTATGTTTAAGAGTGATATTGAAATTGCGCAGGAGTCTAAACCTCTAGCAATAACTGAAATTGCAAAGCAAGTAGGTATTCCAGAGGATTATATTGAAAGTTATGGTAAATATAAAGCGAAAATTGATTATAACTATTTAAAACAGTTAGAAAATAAAAAAAATGGGAAGCTAATTTTAGTAACAGCAATAAACCCAACTCCTGCAGGTGAAGGAAAGACAACTACAACTGTAGGTCTTGGAGATGCTATTGCTAAATTAAATAAAAAAGTTGTAATCGCACTGAGAGAACCTTCACTGGGACCAGTGTTTGGAGTAAAAGGGGGAGCAGCTGGTGGTGGTTATGCCCAAGTTGTACCCATGGAAGATATAAATCTTCATTTTACAGGAGATATGCATGCTATAGGAGCAGCTAATAATCTTATTGCAGCAATGCTTGATAACCACATTCACCAAGGTAATGCTTTAGACATAGACGTAAGAAGAATAACCTGGAAAAGATGCGTTGATATGAATGATAGACAGTTAAGATCCATAGTAAATGGCATGGGTGGTAAGGGAAACGGAGTACCAAGAGAAGATGGTTATGATATTACTGTTGCCTCAGAGATTATGGCAATACTCTGCTTATCAAATGATTTAGATAATTTAAAAGAAAGAGTTAAAAACATAATAGTTGGTTATTCAAGACAAGGAAAACCAATAACTGGAGGGGATTTAAAGCTGCAAGGGGCAGTAGCTGCATTACTTAAAGATGCTTTAAAGCCAAATCTAGTTCAGACATTAGAACATACTCCAGCATTTATACATGGGGGACCTTTTGCCAACATAGCACATGGATGTAATAGTGTAATGGCAACAAGGATGGCACTAAAAATGGGGGATTATGTAGTAACTGAAGCTGGCTTTGGTGCAGATTTAGGAGCAGAAAAATTTATAGATATTAAATGTAGATTAAGTGGTTTAAGGCCAGATGCAGTGGTTATAGTTGCAACTGTAAGAGCATTAAAGTTACATGGCGGAGTTCAAAAGGCTGATTTAAATATAGAAAACCTTGAAGCGTTAGTGAAAGGTATACCAAATTTATTAAAGCATGTTGAAAATATTACTAAACTTATTGGTTTGCCAGCAATTGTTGCAATAAACAAGTTCCCAACGGATACAGATGCAGAAGTAGATTTAGTTAGAGTGGAATGTGAGAAACTTAATGTTAAGGTAGCACTATCAGAAGTTTGGGAAAAAGGTGGAGAAGGTGGACTTGAACTGGCTAAAGAAGTTGTTAAGCTAACTGAGGAAAGCAATGATTTTAAATTTGTTTATGAATCAGAACTTGGAATAAAAGAAAAAATTAATGCAATTGCAACTAAGGTATATGGAGCAGCTGGGGTAGATTTTATTGGAAATGTTTCAAAACAAATTAAGGAACTTGAAGAATTAGGTTTTGGAAATTTACCAATATGTATGGCTAAAACGCAATACTCATTATCTGATGATCAAACAAAGCTAGGAAGACCAGAGGGCTTTAGAATATCTATTAGAAATGTTAAGGTATCAGCTGGAGCGGGCTTTATAGTAGCTTTGACAGGAGATGTTATGACCTTACCTGGACTTCCAAAAGTTCCATCAGCGGAAAAGATAGATGTAGATAATACAGGAAAGATATCAGGATTATTCTAATACAGACATAGATACACTATTGTGAGAAATATAAGTTATTTAAAGCTGAAAAGCGACCTAGTGAGGGTCGCTTTTCTATATAACTAAAAAATAATGGAGCCTTTACTGCATCAGAAGCTTAGGTAGATGCCTAGGAAAATAGTAATGATATAGATGAAACATATGAATAAGTCCTTACTTACATGCTCAAACTATATTATATTTACTAAAATATAGGAAGTGGGTAGCTATGTTAAGAAATAACGTACTAAAAAAATTACTAATCATTAATTTGGCTTTTTTAAGCATACTTCTTTTCGGTAAGATGGTTTTCATTCATAGGCTTATAAAAATAGTTTTCAAATCATTTTTAACTCCTGTAATATTTGCTGTATTTTTGTTTTATATTATAAAACCCTTAAACACAGCTCTCATGAAAAAGAGATTAAGGCCAAGCGTATCAGCTCTGTTAACATTAATAATAGTACTATTCATTGCCGCAGGTATTATAACCTTTCTTAGTAATTATATTGCAATTGAGCTGGATGGAATAATGAAAAAACTAACTAATATAGTGAAGAATGAAAACTCTATTAATGAAATACTCAATAAAATTAATAAATATATACCTGCTCAGGAACTTTATAAAACCTTTATCAATGTACTTAATACTTATAAGAATAAGGTGGCTTCTAATTTTGTGTTTGCAGTAAATTATGCATTATATACAGTTTCAATGATATTTCTAATGCTAATAGTATTATTTTATTTACTTAAAGACGGTTCACAGTTTAAAGACAAAGTGTTGAACTTAATTCCTGAAAAATATAAAGAGTTTGCAAGGAAAACTCTTTCTGATAGTGATAGAGTATTAGGGGCTTATGTTACAGGCCAAGCAAAAGTCGCTCTAGCTTTATCTACTATGATATTTATAGGATACAAAATTATAGGTATTCGAAGTGCGCTGCTTTTTTCCACAATAACTTTCATATTAGCTTTTATCCCTTTTGTAGGTTTTTTTATTTCTATGATTATTCCCACAATTATTGCACTAAGCATGGGATTTGTTATGTTAGGAAAACTTTTAATTGTTTTTATCATTGTGCAGACCTTGAAAGGAAGAGTTGTTGTTCCTGCAATTATGGCTCATGCAATGAAAATTCATCCATTAACTAATATCTTCTTAGTAATAGGTGCAATTGCAGTAGGTGGGCCTTTGGCGGCTTTTGTTATTGTACCCATTTACGCTATTATTAAAGTAATATTAGCTAACTTGAAGGAATTTCACGTAATTAAAAGGAATTAATAGATATGCTAATTGATGTTCAGGAGCAATTTATGATATAGTTAGAGAAAATATTTGTAAAGAAGGTATAAATTAATGAATGAAAGAAATGTTGTAATTGGTAAAAAATATAGACATTTTAAGGGGATGGAGTATTTAGTGCTTCATGTAGCAAGGCACTCAGAAACCCTTGAAGATATGGTGGTTTATCAAGCACTCTATGGAGAAAGAGGAATATGGGTTAGACCATTAAGCATGTTTTTAGAGGAAAAAGAAGTTGAGGGTAAAAGGATAAATAGATTTGAAGAAATTGAGTAAACATGTAAATTTTCAATTATTTCGTTTAAAAGTAACAATTCTATTTACATTTAATTAGGAGGGAAAGTTATGTTAGATTTAAAATTTGTAAGAAACAATCCTGAAATTGTTAAGCAAAACATAAGAAATAAGTTTCAGGATAATAAGCTTAGCTTAGTAGATGAGGTAATTGCTTTGGATGTGCAACTTAGAAATGCAAAGCAGGAGGCAGAGACTTTAAGAGCTGGAAGAAATAAAATTTCAAAGGAAATCGGCGGATTAATGGCTCAGGGTAAAAAGGCCGAAGCAGAGGAAATGAAAAAACAGGTTACTGCAGACTCAGAACGCTTAGCTGAATTAGAAATTAAAGAGTCCGAACTAGAAAAAAAGGTTAAAGAAATTATGATGGTCATCCCCAATATAATTGATCCAAGTGTTCCTATTGGTAAAGACGATAGTGAAAATGTGGAGGTTCAGCGTTTTGGTGAGCCTTTTGTACCTGATTTTGAAATTCCATATCATACTGAAATTATGGAAAAATCAAAGGGTATTGACTTAGATAGTGCTAGAAAGGTTGCTGGTAGTGGGTTCTATTACTTGATGGGTGATATTGCTAGGCTTCATTCTTCAGTAATTTCTTATGCCAGGGACTTTATGATAAATCGTGGCTTTACATATTGTATTCCACCTTATATGATTCGTAGCGAAGTTGTAGCTGGTGTTATGAGCTTTGCAGAAATGGATGCTATGATGTACAAAATCGAAGGTGAAGATTTATATTTGATTGGAACTAGCGAACATTCTATGATTGGTAAATTTATAGATACAATATTAGAAGAAGCCTCTCTGCCACAAACCTTCACTAGCTACTCACCTTGTTTTAGGAAGGAAAAAGGAGCTCATGGCCTAGAAGAAAGAGGAGTATATAGAATTCACCAATTTGAAAAGCAGGAAATGATAGTTGTATGTAAGCCAGAAGACAGCATGATGTGGTATGATAAATTATGGAAAGATACAATAGATTTATTCCGTTCTTTGGATATACCAGTGAGAACTTTAGAGTGCTGCTCAGGGGACTTAGCAGATTTAAAGGTAAAATCAGTGGATGTAGAAGCATGGTCTCCTAGGCAGAAAAAATACTTCGAAGTAGGAAGCTGTTCTAACTTAGGTGATGCACAAGCAAGACGTCTAAAAATCCGTGTAGATGGTGAAAATGGCAAATACTTTGCACATACCTTAAACAATACTGTAGTGGCACCACCAAGAATGTTGATTGCTTTTTTAGAGAATAACTTAAATGCAGATGGTTCTGTAAATATTCCAGTTGCATTACAACCATATATGGGTGGCATGACAATGATTAAATAGTAAAAGCGGATTACAAGATGAAGAGGAGTAATAGGACTTGGAGAAATCATAATAAATCAAGGAAAATTGCTATGTGATGGCAATTCTCCTTGGTCATTGTTGCCAAGACTGGTGCCCAAAGTGAAAAAGAGCTTAATTCTAGTTTGATATTAACGTATAAAATTAGTCACAGCTCTTTGCTCTTTTTCTGGCAAGGTAACACCGGACTTCTTGCCTGCATTTATACATTTCAAAAGCCAAGACATATTCTTACCTAAAGTTCTCATGGTCTGCATTCCTTCTAAATCTTGTTTAACTTCTTCAGGAGTATTTCCATGAACCATATTCCAATATTGAGAGGATACAATAGGCATACTTGAAATAGTAAAATATTTATTTAATTGCTCGAAGGCAGCGGTTGAACCACCACGACGGCAGCTTACAATTGCAGCACCAGGTTTATATTGAAAACCATCTCCAGCATAGAAGAATCTATCTAGAAAAGAAGTTATCTGACCAGATGCACCTGCATAGTGTACAGGAGAACCAAAAATAAAACCATCTGCTTCTTTACCTTTTTCTAAAGCAATATTTACAGTATCGTCATCAAATACACATCTGGAAGAATCATTTTTATAACAACCACCACAAGCCATACAACCACGAATAGGTTTAGTTCCCACATGGAAAATCTCTGTTTCAATATTTTCTTTTTCTAGTTCTTTTGCTACCTCACATAGGGCAGTGTAAGTACATCCGTTAATTTTGGGACTTCCATTAATAAGTAATACTTTCATTTTTGTACCTCTCTTTAATTTATATTTATTAAACTACATAATATTAATTTTCAACAAAACTTATGCATAGCTTTGCTCTTATTATGTCTAATTTACTATATCATTCTAGAATATAAGTATTAGTAATACAAGTACGCACTTTTATTAGTTATAGTACCTAAAAAGTTACCATAGTACGGAAAATTTTGTTTATAACTTAAAATATATTATGATATAATCATGGTTAAGAATAATGTGAAGTTTTCAAGTCATAAAAAATTTGGGTTTTTCCATTGAAGAGATAAGTAATATTCTTGACAACTATGAAGATAAAGATAATATCGATAAAGTTCTCAGTAACAAATTTACTGAAATAGAAGGAATGGACTTTGCGGCTACTGTTATTTGTAATAGTTCCTATGAGAAAATTCTTCTTGAGGGGGAAGATGTCCTTGCCAGTGGGTTGAGGATAACGGTTATGAAAGAACCTTGGTGAATATTATAAATATCAAGAATAAAGGGACAGCTAAATGACTGTCCCCTTAAGTTGATTTAGAATACTTATTTTTGACTCAAAATTCATAACTAGAAAAAAGAAAGCAATAGAAATTGCTAATAATTTCTCGATAATGTGAGTGAAGTCACAGTAATTATCATCAAGTTTATGTTATAGTGATAAGTATTTATGATGTCAGGGGGAGTAACATGAAATTACTTTGTAAATGTGGTAACGTTGAAGATATAAAAACTGATAATCCAATTGAAAGATATGAATTTAAAACCTGTGATGATGGTACTCTAATTTTAGTTTGCAAGAATTGCAGTGAAGCAGTATTCATAAAATTAAAGAATAGATAGAGAAGCTCTGGGGTATTGCCTTGGAGCTATAAATTTACTTATTTATAAAGCCCAAACAATTTCAATAACTTTCGCCAAAAGTTTAGCTCCACAGGCTTTTGAGTAACTATTTTTTCAGCTTCAGGGAGATTTATGGAATCGGTCTTTAACACGAATTGTACAGCAGTAACCTTAGTGTTTTTGTCCGACACAAAGGAGATTACTTTATCACCCTTGCCAGAGATACTGCCAAGCATTTCATCAATCTTATTATTTATTTCAAGGTCCATTCCCGAGGTTCCACTTCTTAATTGCTTTGTGCCGTTCTTATATAAAGCAAGACCGTCACGAAGTTTTTTTATTCCCAAATTCAGCTCTTCTCCTGCATTATAAAGTTCATTTGCAGAGGAGGCGATTACAGAGGAGGAGGATTTAAATTCAGCGGTACCGCTTGCCAAATCTGAAGCACCCTTACCTAGCATTGACACACCATCCATATAGCCCTTCAATCCCTGCGTAAACTGCACTGCACCATCAAGCTGCTTTTTAACCTCAGAAAGATCTGCAATAGGTGAAAGTACTGCAGTGTAATTCTCAGCTGTGAGAACAGGAAGTCCGAGTCCCATTTCCATAAGCTTTGCATTCACTGAATGAAAGGTAGATTGCTGCACAGTAAGTGCACCGTTTATTAAAGAAGCATTCTGCTTTGTTAATTCAGATAAGCCATTTTTAAGCGAAGTTGCTCCAGTATTTAATTTATCTGCACCAGCCGAAAGCTGACCAAGTCCTTCTTTAAAGGCTTTTAGTCCATCAACGTATTTTTGCATTCCACCGGATAACTGATTGAGGCCCTCCAATAATTCAGCGGCACCGCCATCAAG
>CALJTN010000136.1 GCA_937976175.1 uncultured Clostridiaceae bacterium
TTGTGCTTTTTCATCTGTAATAAAGTTTGAAAATTCGTTAAATGCTGCAATTTCAACTGTGCAGGAGCCAGACAATTGTTCTGCCATGTTTTCAATAACAGCATCTGGTAGCTTTCCTCTATATGGAGCAATAACGCTTTCTTTATATTCAGCCGCCGCCTGTATAGGATCAAGGTTTGCTACAACAAGTCTCGGAACATCCTTAATTGGAGTTCCTTTGTTTGTAAGCTCTGTATTAAAAGCAGGCATAACCTATGAAGCTGAAATGTTGTTAACTTTTACTTTAAGTTTTCTGTAGTAAACCAATGTTTAGTGCCATTAGCTATTCTAACTAGTATTAGCATTACAGGCACTTCAACAAGTACTCCTACAATTGTAGCTAGTGCTACCGGTGATGTAGCTCCAAATAGTGCAATTGCAACTGCAACTGCTAGTTCGAAGAAATTAGATGCTCCAATCATTCCTGCTGGCGCTGCAACGTTGTGTGGAAGCTTTAACACCTTAGCTGCAATATAAGCAATAAAGAAAATAAGAAACGTCTGAATAATTAGAGGAATAGCTATTAGAAAAATGTGTAGTGGATTTTCTAAAATAACGTTTCCTTGGAATGAGAAAATAATTACAAGTGTTAATAATAATCCTATAACCGTAATATTGCTAAATTTAGGTATAAATGTTTGGTTAAAGTATTCCTCACCTTTGTTTTTAATAACTGACATACGTGTAAATACTCCTGCTACAAGAGGAATTACAACAAATAGTACCACAGATAAAATAAGTGTATCCCATGGAACTGCAACGCCACTAACTCCTAGTAAAAAGGCTACTATTGGAGTAAATGCAACTAAAATAATTAAATCATTGGTTGCCACTTGAACTACTGTATACGCAGCATTACCTTTAGTTAAATGACTCCACACAAATACCATGGCAGTACAAGGTGCTGCACCAAGCAAAACTGCCCCTGCAAGATAGTCTTTTGCTAAATTAGCTGGTATTATATTCTTAAACACAACGTAGAAGAAAAACACTGCTATACCATACATAGTGAATGGTTTAATAAGCCAGTTTGTTACCCATGTAACAAATAGTCCTTTTGGATTCTTTCCTACAGTTCTAACACTTTGAAAATCAACCTTCATCATCATTGGATAAATCATTATCCAGATTAGTATTGCTATAGGCACAGATACCTTTGCATATTCAAATTTCCCTAAAAACTCTGGAATAACAGGTAGAAATTTACCAATTAATATTCCTACCACCATGCAAAGTGCCACCCATAGTGTTAAATACCTTTCAAAAAAGCCAATACCTTCTAATTTTTGTTTACTCATAATAATCTCCCCCTTATGGTTTTATTAGGTTACATAAATCTTTTTCTTTGCACTTACTGAGCCTTTCAATATCAGCCTCGTAAGTAGATAATTTATTTATTCTCTGTTCTAAAAATCTATAAAGTTCTTCACTATCTGACTTAAACACATCATCTATACTATAGTATATCCACTGAGCATTTTTATAACTTTTTATAATTCCAGCATTCTTAAGTATAGTTAAGTGCCTTGATACATTAGATTGATTAAGCTGTAATACATCTTCTATGTCGCATACGCAAAGTTCACCTGAAAATAGCACAGAGAGGATTCTAAGTCTGGATTCTTCTGAAAGCGCTTTAAATATTTGATTCATCTAAACACCTCCTTACACGAATATTTACATGCTCATATACGTATATACTATGCTATAAAATGCCATTTGTTACAATAGCATTTAAAATATTTATCAGTTACAGTTCCCTTCACATGCACATTTTGATAAAATGTCTTTTACAACTTCAATATTTTCACAATTTACATTGCTTTCCTTGAAAAGTACTAACATCTTACTATCTTGTCTACACTGCTCTATTTTATTCATTTCATTATTCAGTATTTCCTTAATAAATTCATAATTACTTAGAGTATCATCATTTATTGTAAAATATGCGAATTGAGCCTTTTTATAACTCTTAATAAGTTTCGAAGAACTTAGTCTTGTAAGATGTCTTGAAACGTTTGATTGATTTAATCCTAAAATACTCTCCATTTCGCAAACACAAAGCTCTCCATCTTTTAGAAGATTTAATATTCTAATTCTATTTTCATCACCCAGTACTTTTAAAATATTAACAAGTTCCATAGTTTCATCTCCTTACTGTTTCGGTGGGGGAGCAGTGTTTCTACTATTCTCACTACCAACCAATTTCTTTCGTTAAATCAATTTCATTATTTTCTATTCTTCTCTTTAATTCCATAACTTTTTCTTCAATAGTCTTTGCTGTTTTTATAAATTCCTCATCAGATTTTCCAGTAGGATCATCTAATCCCCAATCTTCTTCATATCTGTGTGCCACAATAGGGCAAACTACATTGCATCCCATTTTTATTACAATATCAGCTTCTGGTATATCATCAATTAATTTTGATGTGTGAGTTTCATTCATGTCTACCTTGTATAAATCTTTTATTATTCTTACTGCATCTTGGTTAATTTGGGGCTTAGTTTCAGTACCTGCAGAATAAGATTCAAACACCTCTGACGCAAATTTATTTCCTAATGCTTCTGCCATTTGTGATCTGCATGAATTGTGAACGCATATAAATGATACTTTAGGTTTCATAATATAATCCTCCTTATATTCTAAATTATGTAAACATTACTTTTGTTTTATTTAAACTGCTACTTTAGCTAAAAGTTTAAATTTTTTATACTATACAATTGGTATATTCTTATATTCCTATATAATCATATTGTAATGTTTAGTGATGCTTTTGTCAATACCTTATAATTATATTCTCTTTATATTTTGTATAACAGTTGGAATTTACCTAACCTTAGTCTACCCTTATTCTCGATGATTTATTATTAAAAAAATCGAGAAAGTGCAAGCACCTTCTCGATAAAACTCCTAAAACCCTAAATAAAACATATAAAATCCAATAAGCATAATAGCTGTACCCATAAGATATTTTAATATCTTACTAAAAGCACCATATTTATTACTGGAAGTAAGCTTCGTTACAAAAGCTATGGAAGTTCCCGCTATTATAACTAGAACACTATGGCCTATAGAATATAATAGCAAAAGCAGTATGCCTCTTGCGATATTACCTTCCTTTGCTACTATTGAAAGTAACACTATAAGTACAGGTGTTGCACAGGGCGATGAAAATATTCCGCCGAGTATTCCTGCTACAAAAGCTCCTATATAACCTTTTCTTGGATTTTTGCTACTTAAAGAGGTTGAGGGTATAAAATTATATACCTCCCAAATTTGAAGTGCCATAAGCATCATGAGAATACCTAGTGCAATATACCACCAGGAACTTGAGGTTCCCATAAGCTTGCCTAGCATAGAGGCAATGGTCCCCAAAATAGTGAAGGTAACTGCCGTACCCATAGCAAAAACTAAGGATAGCTTAAATGCTCTCTTCGTATCCTTATTTCCAGTACCTCCTACATATCCAATTACAAGGGGAACACTTGACAGTGCACAAGGAGTAACTGAGGTTAAAATCCCTGCCAGTAGTGCAATAAACGGTGCTAACCAAAAACTATCAGACATAAGCTTTGATAGCGTATTTAACCATTCATTTATCATTCCATACCCATCTCCTTAAATACAGCAATCATCTGTTTCTTAGTCATAGCACCTTCATGAGCAGTAAACACATGTTCATTTGTATCTTTCATATTATACACTTGCATGTCAGACTCTTCTGGGTTTTTGGGAGTATAAGGTTTACCTTCTTTATTAAAGAAAACTTGTGTTGGAATTACACGAATGGGATAGCCCTCCGCTAAACTTTGATATTTCCATACATCAACAAACTTTATAATCACTTTTCCACGGAGCTCTTCATTAAGTTCTTTTAGAACAGGAGCCATTTCCTTGCACGGAATACAAGAATCCGCACCAAAATCAATCATAATGGGAAGCCCATAGGATTTAAGCTGTTCAAGGTCTAAACTATCACTTACGTGTAGAGCAAAAGCAGGATTATCCTCTGTAACAATAGGTGTTTTATTAGAATTTTTCATATACCATATCATTCCTATTGCCACAATTATAAGTACAGGAATGAGTATTTTACCGGCACTCTTTGAAAATTTTAATTTTTGTTTTTCGTACATTAACAATCGCCCCCACAACAACAGCAGCCATCTTTACTTGTAGTTCCATTTGGAGGTGTCCAATCAGTATTTTCACCAACATATTGAATAGCACCATTTGGACAAATATTTCCACAGCCATGGCACCCCTCTATACACCCATCAGTGTTAATAATTAAAGGTGTTGGAGCTTTTTCCTTATTGTATACACCATGAGCACATTTGTTTATACATACACCACACTCAGCACATTCCAAATAATCAATAACAGGATACCAGTTTTTTGACATAATTTTCATCCTCCCCAATTTCATATTTGATTTCAAATATTTAGTTTCCCCATGAACTGACTTACTTTCATAAACAAGTCTACTTGCAGATATAATTTTCAGAATCTGATGTAATATCACAAAATACTTGCTTCATTTTCTTTAGGGTTTCAAAGTTAAGAGAATAGTGCATCCACTTACCCTGACGCCTTGCATTGACAAGTCCACAGTCACATAATATTTTCATATGGTGAGATAAAGTGGATTGTGTAATCTTCAGTTCCTCTAATATTTTGCAGGCACAAAGTTCCCCGGCAGATAGCATATTTACTATCATTAATCTATTAGGTTCAGATAGAGCCTTAAATATATTTGCTTGTTTTACATATTCATTTTCCATGGTTTCACCTCATATTCATATCAATCTATGTATTATATTATATATTTATACATTGATGACTGTCAATCTATTATCCCAATAATTTGGAAAATAGTTAAAAGGCCTACTTTCTTTTATTTTTACCACTACAACATATGCTAAAACTAAAATAGATAGCCATAATAGCTATAGGTATACTTAATATGAATTAACTCTTCTAGCATTATTGATATCCCAGTTATCCCTCTTGTTATTAATTCATTTGGTTTCAGAATAGAAGTAATTGCAAATGTAATCAATATTGAACCCAATGCTACAAACAAAAGGTCTATTACATTTTTATATTTTTTTAAATAATAACAATATCTTAAACTATGTTTAACTCATTATTTACAATGAACTGCTATAATGTAACTAGAAATTATATTTTTACATGAACGTTTCCTATGAGAAAGTACTTTCAGATTTTAATTTTATTAATTTAATAATAATTAGAAAGGTGAGGATACAATGACTCAAGAAGAAATGATATATAAAATAATTTTTCCCAGTGATGATGATCCTAATTATATTAATTACGGTCACTTCACTTCTAAAAGCAAGAATAACTTATACAAATTTAAGGCTACTTTAGAAGAGAGCCAACTTAACCCAGTTTTGATTATGGATGGTGAAAGAAAAAACTCTTTCTTTGTAGAGGTTTTGCAAAGTGAATTAGATGATTTTTTGCATCTTACGGATGAGTATAATTTAAAACAGATTAAAATGAGCAAGCGCTATATGAATGAAGTTAAGTTTATCTTTAAAGATTATTTGTTTAGGCTCAGTAACAAAAAGCTTAGAGTTTCTAAATCAATGGAAGCTGACAAACATTTTCAATCCATAGGTATGTGTGGAAATTTTTAGATTATAATATAAGGAATATTTCTTAACAAGAAAAACTGTTATTACATTGCTTTATTATGTAATAACAGTTTTTTTTGATTTTTGCTATATTATATAACAACTTTTCATTGTTTTTTTCGATTCTAATTTACACATTTTTTTGATTTTCGCTGCTTCTTCAGTCAAATTATATATACTTGTATACGACTTATTTTTATTCATTACTACTGCAATTGATATGCTCATTATTGGATAATTTTCTTCATTGCTATTCCTGTCAAATGATTGTATGTAACCTTGCTTCCTATGCTCATAATTATAAAAATTTGCTATATTGCTATCAAATTCATTTGCTATATTTTCACATAAATTATGGGCATCATGTCCTGGAATTATTGCAACAAAATCATCTCCACCTATATGACCTAAAAAACTATCTTTGTAAAGACAAGTATGCTTTTGAATAATACTTGCTGTAAATGATAAAACTCTATCTCCATTTTCAAAGCCGTATGTATCATTAAAAGCTTTAAAATCATTTATATCAAAGTATAAAAGGGAAAATTGTTTTTTTTCTATAATTAATTTAGAAATTGAATCTTCAATAACAACATTTCCCGGAAGTCCCGTTAGTGGATTTGAGTATTTTGCAGCTTTTAATTCAAATTCCATGGTTTTTTCTAATAATGAAATTACAGGAACCACTCCATAATATTTATTATCTTTTTCTACAATTATATAATCGTATAGTTTATCCTCTTCCCTGGATATAACAATTTTTGATACCTTATCTAAAGAGGTATAATAATCAACAATAAGTGGATTTGAATCCATAACTAGATGGATAGGTCTTTTCATGAATATGGACCATCCGTATTGAGTGCCAACCATAGAAAAAAAATCTGAGTTCATAACTATACCAAGTGTTGAAGACTTGCTATCTACTACTGGGATACCTTTCAAACTAGTATTATCCTTAAATAACTTATCAACTTCGCTACATGTTGTGGTTGATAAAATAGGACTATCTTGCCTTGCTATCTCTCCTATTTCAACATTTGAACTTGGGCTAAAATTA
>CALJTN010000137.1 GCA_937976175.1 uncultured Clostridiaceae bacterium
AAAGGACGTTTTACGATGTTTAAAAATAGAATTTTAAGTATAGGTAGTAAAAGATTAGCAACAGCTATTCTGTGTGCTTTTATACTACTTAGTGCTATTTCTTTTAGTACCTCAAGTAATCTAAAGGCATTTGCTACAGAAGCAATAAACCACATAAAAACTATCTTTGTGTTAGATGAAGCAAATAAGATAGTGGAAAAACCCGCTGACACCACATTTTTAATATCTTCCGTGTCAAAAGATACAATCCTAAGTGATAAAGAACTCACAAAAAAGGTTGGATTTCAAGTTTTTTTTCCAAAAGTCCTTTGCAATGACATGAAGCTTACTGGTAAAACTGAAGTTATTTCTATAAATAAAATAACCTATGAAGATAGCCAAAAGCTTCAACCGAATATGCTTAAGGCCATTGATGATGAAACTGCGTTTAATAGCCTAACTGCCTATGAACCAACAAGACGTGTTGCAGCAGAATATATTAATGATAAAACCCAATTATTTATTTCTATTGCGCCCATTTCAGTAGAAATAAATAATGAACTTTTATCTTATCCCTCGACAAGAGTAGATTTAAATGGCACACTAGGCTATTGGTTTGAAGTACCATCGCCATCTTATCCTTTGATAAAGCAGAATGATATCACTCAAAGTGATATGACTAAGCAGCCAAAGGATATTAAAACTGCACATGCACTTTTCTGGTCTTCAGATGGAATCCTTTATTCAATAAATTTTCTCCAAGACAAGGAGCTTTCTATGGATGAAACAGTGGCTATTGCAAAATCCTTCATAGATCAATCTGCAAAATAACAATAACTCATTATTTCTTTATATTTTTTTCTAAATAATAATCAATAAAATGAGTTGGTAAATAGAAACTTAGTTCTATTTACCAACCCACTTTATTTCCTACCTTTCCTCATTTTTTAAAATTGCATACTCATAGGTATCATTCCAAATAGGCTTTCCCTCTTCATCATACTTAAAAAATACACTTTTTTGCAAATACCCTTCTCTTCTCATATATAACCGTTCTAATAATCTCCATGATGCCGTATTCTTAGGATTGCACTTAGCTATTATTCTATGTGCATTTAATTGCTCAAACCCATAATCTAAAACTTTCCTGCAACTTTCAGTAGCATATCCTTGTCCATAATACTTAGGATTAAAAACATAACCGATCTCCCAAGTGAAAAGTTTTTTAGGCTCCAGTTGCTGAAAATATACATTACCTATTAACTTATTGTTTTCCTTTAAACAAACAGCCCAAAAGGCATCTTGCTTAGAACGATATATTGCCTCTTCTTTACACTCATCTTCTGTATAAACCTCATATGGTTCATATTTAACCACCGATTCTTTGGAAAGATACTCATATAAATCTTTCCAATCATCACAAGAGAATTTTCTAAGTACTAATCTTTCTGTTTCTAAAATACACATTATTTTGCTCCTTTATTTATCGAGTCTCCACCATACTAATTCTTCAACTTCACCATCCTCAGATGTTTTAACACTTTCCACATATTTAATAAACCCATTTTTCTCCAGTACTCTATGAGATGCAATATTGGCTTTATCACAATCTCCTACAATTGATAGTGCTCTTGGATTTGTAAATATCCATTTTATTAAGCCTTTCACAGCTTCAGTCATATATCCTTTGTTTTGGTAAGAGTCCTCTGTACCGTAACCTATTATGACCTCGCCCTTTTCACTAGGATACCCCTTTATCATTAGGCTTGCTATTTCACAATTCTCTTCCTTGCTTATAACCATCCATATGGTTTCCCATAAATATTGTTCTTTATTTTCAGCAACCTTTTTAAATCTATATTGAAAAGCGCCTTTAACGTGTTCATCCCATGTCTTGTTAGTTACTTTCAGACCTAACTTTTCTTCTATTTCATTGTGATTTTCTATATATAACTTAAAATTTTCAACATCTAAGGGTATAATTTTCAGTCTTTCAGTAGTTAATTCTAACATTCATTTCCCTCCAAGTTTTTTATTTTATCACATATATATTTTCACATGGATTATGTATTTGTATCAAGAGAAAGAATTATTATAACTAATCTTTACCTTTCCGTGTGAAATTGTAATAGTAAATGTACTTAGATGATTTAAAATTAAATCACCAATATATGTTTAATTGCAATAAATATTGGAAATCAGTGCTAAGTTTCGGTATAATGTAAATTAGTATTAGTATTCTTATAGATTTTATATCAACTTCGTAGGATAAGACAAAGTAAAAAGTATTAGGAGGGAACTATGAACGATGAAAGTGCAATAAATAAAAAAGCATGGGAATACAGAGCATATGAATTCTGGCTTAAGAATGAAGGCCTGCCAGAAGAACGTGCCAAAATTATTATGGAAAATCCCATGGCAAGGCTCAAAGAACATGGAAAGTATTTTTGTAATATAAATGATTTAAAAATTGCTAATCCTTGTGGTTCCAATGGCAGACGAGCTGTAGCCTTAGCACTTTTAGGTGCAGATGTAACGGTCTTTGATATTTCTGACGAAAACAAAAGGTATGCTTTGGAGTTAGCCCACTGTTCAAACGTTAAACTGAACTATATTGTTGGCGATTTCTATGATGTAGACATGAATGTGTATGGAGGTTATTTCGATATGCTATACCTTGAAGGCGGTATACTTCATTATTTTCATGACATAGCTAAGTTTATGGAGAAGCTATTTTTGATGTTAAAACCCCATGGACAAATTATATTAAACGATTTTCATCCCTTTA
>CALJTN010000138.1 GCA_937976175.1 uncultured Clostridiaceae bacterium
AGCTCTAAAAGTCCTTTTCTTTTCATCTGCTACACCCCCATGCTAAAAAGATCGAATTGACCTTCCGGAATAGCTTTTTTAGCTTTAGTAACACTTTTAGGCTGTTTTGATACGCTATTAGATGTTTCTGTTACAGTTTTAGCTTCTTTTGTTACACTTTCTTCCGGTTTAAAATCAGCTAAAGTAGTAGCATTAACTAAGTTTTCTATTCCATAAAATTTATTAACTTCTGCAAATACTTCACTATCCGGAAGCATTGCCATATTCCCTGTTGCTTTCTTCCTAGCATAGGCCGTAATATGCGCTACTAATTCACTTGACTTCTTTCCGCTCTCAACTACCTTGACCATTACATCTACATTTTTACACTGTTCAACTACATAAGACCAAAGTATCTTTGCTAATTGATTATTTCCATTATCGTTTAATGCCCCTAATTTCTTATCCATTCCTTTCATCCCCTTAAATTTAAAAATTATAATTGATGATACTTTTTTACGTGGTTTCTTAATATGTTGCCTTGAATTTATATCAAGTGTAGGTTCATTTTGTTTCTCATTATCTGTAATAGATCCTATTAATGTATCTCTCTCAAAATAAATCATGCTGCCATTACTAAACGCATATCGAAATTTATTTTTTTTAATAAGATACTCAATATAATACAATTTGACCTTGCCTTTAAAATCGAACCAATCGTCTATTGCTCCCTCATACCCAGGACACAAAGGCGAATCTAAAATTTTACCACCTTGTCCAATAGGTACTCCAATAGGCGCATAATGGCAATGCCCTTTTTTGTCGCTAACATCTGTATAGTAACTGATTTGATTACCAACAGATGTTTTTACACATTGAACCATGGTAAAAGGAAGATCCATTAGTTCGTACTCGTCAGACGCATACTTTCTAGCATTAACACGAAGCATCTCCCCAAAGTTACATGGCAACCATAAGTGCATAACATCATCCCCTATAGTAATTAGGGGATTACTCCCCTAATAGTTTATTTATTCGTTTGTTAAAAACTCGCGTATGCTCATTTGCGCCTGAGTAACAGGTACTGCTATAAATTCTCCATCTATCTCCATGAGCTCATGTTTTTGAAGTATAAAGTCTCCGGAAGTCTCACTTTTTTGCTTTAAATTAACTGTAATTTTATGTTCTACATGAGGAGCTTTATATGGACGCATTCTTGTAACACGTTCTCCTGAATAGTCATCTATTACTTGCTCTGGCTCTTCATATGTAGGGAGGGTAATTTTAATCTTGGCCGTTATCTCAGCATCCTCAAATTCTTCACTAAAAACCTTTGTTAATCCTCTTTTGACAGCTCCATTAAGCTCTCTCATAAAACACTCAAACATGGGGCTATCTAGTTTTATAGCAACCTTTATCTCGGAAAAGTCCTTTTTCTTTTCTGCCATTCTATTCACCAAGCCTTTCTTGTGTATGTATTTCTCCAAGCTCCTCGAGAATAACCTCTTTATTCAGGTACATGTCATGGTACGTTACAGCTACTGCCATTGCTGCCCACACATCTTTACTGAATCCATAAAATACATCTGGTTTTTTCTTAGTGCCTTTCCCATTCTTAAAATCATGAATAGCGAATCGATCTATTAAAGCCTGTCTAATATTTGTATCCTTAGCTTTCATGCTATTGCATAAGCTTATTTTCTCGTCTTTGCGATAAATATACTGTGGCTCTATGCTGTACTTTCTGCAAATCTCCTTAAGTTGCCCTATCATAACGCATGTTTCGAATACTTCTCGGCCAACTGCCATCCCATAACAAGCAACCATTTCTAACGCAACCTTGGGAGTATATAAATTAATCATTGACTCAAACTGTTCTAACAGAACTTCATTGTCGATTTTTCCAAAAGCTGATATTTTTAATTCGTTATCTGTAAGAACATATGCTGACTCTATATTCCCTGGGTCTACTGCTAATATCATTTTCCCAGCACCCTCTTCCATAGAGGCCTACCTATAAGTTCTAGCTGCTCCTTATGCTTTGCATTTTTATACTCCAAGCTGTTGATCAGTTCTTGTTGCCTGCGGTTCTTTTCCATCAACATTTTATTCTCACCTTGAAATTCTCCAATTTCTTGCTCCAACCTTGAATTTTCCTGTGCCAGCGTAACATTGGTATTAGCTAAACTTTCATTGCCCCGTCTTAGCCTTACTGCCTCACATGAAATAATGCTTATTTTTTCTAATAAAACACCGTTTCTTTTAGTGGTGGTTTCATGCTCTTCATTTAGTGAAATATAAGCTTTTTTCCAGTACTTCATCCGGTCTCTATTGCTTGGTGCTTTAGTGATGTCTTTCTTCTTCATTCGTTTATTCATGGCTGCACCCCCTGAAGCTCTCTTTCAATAAGTTCTTTTATTCGAGTCATACCCATAGCCATCTGTGGATTTACTTGTTTAGCAAACTCTAATTCTTGGTCTATAATCACGATAGCCTTATCTAATGTCTTTGGCACTGAAAGTCTTGTATTCCTTAGTACAATAGCATCATTTTCAACAGTTATTGCAAGCTGCGTCTCACCATCAACTATTTCAAGATCTTTTCTAATTTCCTTAGGTAATACTACCCTGCCAAGCGGATCCACGGTTCTCTTTAGTCCTTTATCACTCACTGTTTTTCCCTCCTCATACTTTTCATTTCACTCTCTATAAATAATTTAGCTTTTTCTGCATTCTGAAGTATTTTATTTGCTCTAGTAAAACTACTTATTATTCCTGCGATCCCCAAGTTGTATTGATCTGCCAACTGAGCCGCCCATATTAAAATCCAATCCACCTCTTTTTCACTCATTACCATCAGCCCTCGCCCCTAATATGTTCTCGCAATGTTCCTTTGAGAAGATATTAAAATTCTCTACAATGGCCGCCTTAAGCTTTTCTCCTATTCCTTTTGTATTATCTAATGTCTTATCCATGACCTTAATGAACATAGCTCTTGATTCTTTTACACCATTTTCGAACCATTCCTGCTCTTTGTCCTTTAAATCCTGTTGCTGCACGCCCTGCTGAATACCATCTGCTAATCCCTGGGTGTAAACCCTTGTTAGAAATTCCTCCATTTGTTTATGGTCGTAACGTTTAATTTCTTTGTATTTTGATCTGTTTATAGTGCCTTTTTCTTGCTTCATATTCCCCCTCCTAAATTTTTATTAGTGTTTATCATGGAGCAGGCATTAATATGTGCCTACTCCTCGTAACTCTTTAACTTTTTGCTCTATATGCTCTGCTTCAAGTCGTTCTATTTCATCAAAATCCCATTCATGTGAGTACATATTGGTAAATTTATTGTTTGGATTGCTTTTTGATGAGTCTTTATATCTATTCTCTAAGACTTTTATAAAGTTATCTTGATTTATAAACCAGTCAAACTGAATAATGATTCCCTTGTCATTCTTTCCCTGTAGGTACTGTGACTTAGGTATATTATTAATAGCTTGGATAACCTTTTCTGTGCCATATTGTTTAAGGATGTGTATCAAGTCAAGATATCTTCTTGTTTGTTGAGACACCGTTTGTATCTTGGGAATTGTTTTGATTGCATTCCATGAAAGGATAATATTTTGTATTGCTTCTTCCGGATTAGTAACAATTACAGAAGGATGATTTTCGTTGTCGTCGTTAAGATTATTACTATTACTATCTTTTATTTCTTTATCTCTAAACTCTAATATCTTATCTCTACTATCTAGGGGGACATTGTCCAATGGTGTGTCCTCTGTTTCGTTGGACATATTTTGGACATTGTCCAAATTTAACTCTTGTTTATTTTTATTAGTTAGTCTTTGATTCCTCTTATATTCAGCCCACTTTGTTTCACTTGTGCCAACCATTTCTTCCACTTGCTGAATGAAAAATGTATCATTATCTAAGATAGATACTAAGTTCAGCTTTTTAAATAATTCAAATGCGACTATAATTGTATCTATATCTGTTCTTGTAATTTGAGCTATTTTTTTTAAATCATAAGGAATTATTAAGTCGCCTATTTTTCTTATTAAAGTTCCTTGTGTATTGATGGTTCTAAGGCATAGCATTAGATAAATTGCAACATACTCTTTACCCTTTGGCTGATCTAATAGCCAGTCAATAGAGGGTTCTTCAAAAAAGTTCTCTTTTAATTTAAGCCAATAAAACTTTTTCTCCTTTTTATCGCTCACTTCTTTAGTCACCTTCTTCCGTATAGTATGCATTTTCTTAAGTAAGAAGCAGCATACGCTACCTCTTACTTAAATGGATCCTCTTCATCTTCTGGTATATCGAGTGGAATCTCATTGTCTTTTGCATTTACTGGTTTTGCCTGTTCCGCACCGGAATGCTTATTTTTAACAGCGTTTTGCATGATTTCACAAGCCTTTTTAATAATCTGGTCTGTAGCATTAGATATTAGCCAATCGAAGTACTGACGGTCATCTCTGTATATATCCTTTAAGATTTTACCTTTGTGTTTACCAAACGGACACTTAACTTGTCCAGCTTCCTCTGGAGTCATAGTAGCTGCCGCTACACTTTGCTCCTGTTCAATAAGGTCTCTCATATCTTCAAGGTCCTGCGTAAATATTTCACTTAATGAAGAAACCTGAAGCACTGCATCTACAAAGGCTCTTTTCTTGGCCATTTTCAAAATAGTATTGGCCAGGTCGCATGCATTAGGATTAGGTATCTTATACTTTTTGTGTCCATACTTATCAGTAAAGCTTTCTAATGCTGTGGGATCTGTTCCAGGGGGTATTGTGTCGCTATTAATCCAACGGTATTTCTTTTCATAGTTATTGCAGCTCCCAACACCCTGCGCTACCTGCTGATCACGTTGCATTAGAGTGCATTTGACTTCATAGTTGAAAAATCCTTTTTGGTGGTCTACAGTTTTATCTAGGAAATCATATACTGGACTAATACCTAGCACCATGCAAATTTTTTCCCCACCGGGTTTGAGGAGCGTAGGCTTTTGAGTGCCTGGTATAACTCCATAATCATGATCTTTTTTTAATGCCTGCTGAACAATAGATTGAAATGTAGCAATCTTTTGCATAGTTTGTTGTACTGTTCCTATGTCTAGTCCATCAATTAAGCTAACTTGCTGTCTCTGGTGTAAAATCAATTCCTCCATATACATCACCTTTCAATAATTTATTTTTATTAATTCTTATAAAAATCTTTAGGCTTATCTCCATATTCAAATGTTCCGCATATTGTATCTTCTTGGTTTTCATAATGTTTAACTTGGAATACTACTTCGCCAGTATGGGTGCACTGCCCTAACTGATTTGATTTGGCAGCACTATTAAATTTACAATTTGTAGCCTCACACTTAATAGTCATTTTATCCTCTCCTTAAATTAAGCTACTGTAAGCTCTTGGCCCTCTGTAACATATGTGGCTATTACTTGTGTATTCATATCAGGTATAATCGTTATACCCTCGGCATTATCTATAAAAATAGGGAATGTTTGATCTGAAAAATTTAGTAAGAGATTAGATATTTCCAGCCCTACTTTGATACGCTCACTTGCGGATAGTTGATTAAAATCCTTCTCTTCATACTGAATTTTGAAGTCTTCTTTTACTTCTCCTGTAGACTTCACTATCTTCTCGAATTGAATGCTGACCTTATCAAGGTACTTTTCAAGGTGTTCAGCTTGCATTTTTAGCCTTATAGAGTTAAATTTATTAGCACTTTCTATCCTAATACCAATGACATTGCGTTCCGCTTCTAGTGAAGATAATTCTTTCTGTGCATCTTCTATTTGAGATTCATTCAGCCGAACTTGCTGGAGCATCTTTTCTCTATTGGAATTTTCAGTGTCTACACGTTGTTTTTCTAAGACTAGTTCATTAATCCTGTTTTGTATAACTCCCTTTTGGGTGTTTAAGTTTTTGAGGTAGTTACTATTTTCTAATTCGAATGTTGCAACGTCTATGCTGTTCATTTCTTGTAGTAATGCATCTCTTTGTATCTCCAGGGCTTCAAGCTCAGTATCAAGGTTTGAAAAGTGTGCTGCCTGTTTATTAGCGAGCTGTTTCTCAAGATTTTCAATCTCAGCGGTTATTTTTTTACCTTCTGCAAGAACCTCTGAAATTTCTGTTGAGAGCCTTTGGATATAGCCTTGGTTTACCTCTATTTCCGTTTGGCACGTAGGGCATACTATTGTATTACTTGCTGTTCCTTTTAACTGTGCGGTTAAACTCTTATGTTGCTGCAGTAAGGAAGCTTTTCGCGTTTTCTTTTCTGCTAATGTTTTTTCTTCTTCAAATACTGCATTATGATTTTTTAATTTATAGTAAGAATCCCTTAGAGCTGCTATCTGGACTTGTAATTGTTCTTTCGCTTGAAGTTGTTTAGATATATCATGCAACTGCATGGGCTTCTCATTAAGTTCCTCTAATTCTGCTTGTAAGTTAAGATATTCGAACTCCTGCTCTTCTGAAAAGGCTGCTACCGGGGGTATAGATACATGCTCTGCCTTTGCAGCTATAAACCCTCTTAAATAGTTGTCCCTTACCTCTATGGCTTTAAGTCTGTCTCGCTTTAGTTGGATATAAAGTCGAGGATCTTTGAATCCATCCGCCAGTAAAGTCTTGCCTTCTTGTCCAAGTTTTTTCATGACATCTTCAAAGCTAACTTCTCCAAGATACTTTCTTAACAAGTCCTTCTCCTGCTTAGGTGTTAAGTTGGTGAAATACATGGGATTGAAAATGGCTAAAAACAGCTCCTTATCTCTAACAAAATTCATAAGGTCAATTTGATCGGCCATATTGTTATCTAATGTAACTGTGGTCCTGTTATTCTTTGTATCTCTTGATAAAGTGTGTATCTTACCCTCATGTTCAAACTCCAGTGATACATACATATCTTTACTCTTATTATTAAGTAGTCTATTGTTTATTTTTTCTGTTCCGTTAATATCTGTTCCAAGGAAGCACCAGGCTATAGCATCTCCTATGGTTGTCTTGCCTTTAGCATTATCAGCCTTTATCTTTGTGTAATCATCAAAGATGATTTCCCGTTCTTCTTCATGAATCTTAAAACCTTTCATTCGTATGTGGTTGAATTTCATTGTTTAACCCCTTCCAATTTATACTTTATTTGTTCTACTTGTCCTATCTGATGCATATAGATAATAGTGTAGGATAGTGTGAATTTTTTCTGCTTTTAAATAAAGTGACTATGCTGTATAAATTGCTAGTATTACTGAGCAACTCTCTTGTACTTTCTTAAAAAATCAACCCCACAGTCTTCACATACTTCAAAGTCACAGCTTGAATAAACTGTATCTCCTTTGTAAATTGAAGCTCCGCAAAATTCACAGTTGCCATAGAATAGTGCCTCGGGTGATTCTAAATTGTAGTCTGGTACGTTAGGCATTGCCATCATCCTTCCTGCTCTTTCCAACTAATTACATCCTTTTAGCACTCCCTATAGCTTGTTAAGCATTAAAGTAGATGATATAATCAGTCTATAAATAATTTAGTTAATGGTTCTTTTACTCGCAAAAGGTACTCCAGTATATAAATTAACTGTGTGGGCTTTGTGCAAAGTTAAATAACCGTTTTCTCAATTCCAAAGAGTCTTTCCTGAAATGCAAGGATATTTCTTGCTACTGTCTCGCCCGCCAAGAAGAGATCATCAGGTATAGGCTCTTTTAATATTTCTCTACCTCCTTCTACTGCCACCTTTATCACATCCTTTTTTAATTTCTTCTAGCCATATAGAGTGGATTTCTCTCGCTGTGCTGTCTATAAAAAGTGTAATGAATAGTAATAAGGGTATGATTAAACACTCGCCTCCTATCGCAAAATAACCCCTATTTTCATAAGCAGTGCTCATTGATATTGGTGTGAGCAACACCCCTACTGCAATTGCTATAATATAATGCAGTCTCCCTCTTAACTTCATCTTTCGTATCCCCCTTTTACTGCTATATCAATACCATGTTCCGCTTTTGGTATAATGCAGCCATTCACCGTTTTTAAAAGACACTTTGAGATAGGTCTTTTCCCATGAAATGCTTTTTACAATCCAGTTATCTTTATTTCCTACGCAAGCCATATGTGATTTGTAAACTGATTCAAATAGATCTTGCTGCCATTTTTCTAGCTTCAAATATCCTTTAATTTTTTCTAATCCCACCAGCACGCCTCCTTATTGACCTTATGTGTACATCTTTTGAAAATTATTAGAGTTCTTAAGCTTCTTTAGCTTGAAAACGAGTGTTTGAACCAAGAATCATTAGCTGCAGGTCTTCTGTTGGCTCCCAATTTTCAAGTACTTGTTTAGCCTTGTCCAGCTCTGCCACCGGTGTATTACGATAACTATTGATTTGCATAACTCGTTTGTAATACCTCCATATTTCTTCAAAAGCTTTTTTCCCTACTTTTCTGTAGGCTGGAGCATCTTTACCTCCCAATTTTTTAACTACTATACGTGCTCCCAGCTCCTTTAACTCAAGTTGTTGCCCATAATCAATTGTCATGGTGTTTTCAAGATTGCCTATTCGGTTTTCTACCAATTGAAGTTTCTTATCATGCATTAGAATGGCTTTAAGCTCAGCAGAGATATCTTCATAGAGATTGTATTGTCCCGTTTGGCGTATACTCGGTAAGACTACCTTGGTAATCCATCTTTTAAATTCTTTAGCTGCAGGTAGCTTTGAAGACATGGCCAAGGCATAAATTCCACTCTCGTTAATAATCCAAACTTCTTGATTTCTACCTATATCATCCATGATGGGATGTTTCATCCTGTCATCTTCATCTACATGCCTGGTTATTGCTTTGTGCGGCTCACTGTATTGAAGTGCTTCCGCTACATCTTTACCTACAAAATAAGGCTCTTCGACTTCTCCATTGACTTTTATCAGTACAACTCTCACATTTCCAAATTGATTATTATTAAAGACTTTTATTAATTCTTTATTCATTTGTTCGTTACCTACACTTACCATTAGTTACGTGTGATTTAATATGGTAGTATAGGATTACCCCCTATCTTTGTATGTTTTTGAGGCTCTCTGTAATAGAGAAACTTTTTTCTCGTGGCTACAGTTTAAGTTGTCTATATAGTCCACTATGGCATTTGCATGAGCTGTTGCTATTCTTTCATTCAGTTTTTTCCACCCCTCTTCTGTTTGAGGGTAATGCACCCTTATATTCATAAATCCCACCCCTGTAACGTTGTTAGTACATCTTATGAAATAATTAAATTGTCCTATGCAAATTTAGATGCAGAGAATGTTACGCTTTCTAAGTTTTAAACATCTTGCATAAGCTTTTTGAAATAGATTCCAGTCATAGTATTTTGAGTTTAATAAATAACTGGCCTTTAATTAGGTGAAAATATAGATTAGGCTCTTATGATCCCGCGTGAATTTGAAGATGTGTATAAGCTCCTTTTATTAGTTAGTCTTAGCATCTAAGCCTTGTTCGTCAAAAAAAATTGCGGGATTGATTTCTAAGCCTTTTCTACATATTTCCTCAAATTCATCTGCTGTGAGCTTGGTATGGCCATTTTCTAAAGCTGATATCCGTTGTTTAGTTTTTCCAGTCTTTTCAGCGATATAGCTTTGTTTTACACCCTTAGACTGTCGATAATTTTTAAGCCTTTCATGTATTTTCATTAGGTTCTCCTTTCTCTTAGAATCTAAGACTATATGTAGAGTATAAGGCTTAGAGTCTAAGTTGTCAATACTATTATGCTTAATTTTTAAGACTTTTATTCTAATATCCTAAGACTTAGTTTAAAATAGACTGTATATAAGAGAGGTGAATTAAGGTATGACTATTGGCACTAGATTAAAAAAGCTAAGAAACGATCTAGGAATAACCCAAAAAGAAGCAGCAAGCAAAACCGGGGTAAATGCTAAAACACTTGGAGGCTATGAAAATGATGTTTCAACTCCCGATCCAGAAACCTTACAGTTATTAGCTAAATTTTATGGGGTTACAAGTGACTATTTAATAAGTGGTGAAATGGGTACACTAACAGATAAAAAGTATACTCCCAAGGGATCCACAAAAGATTATGCAAAACTTGATGATTTTTTAGAAACTGCACGACTTCACTTCATGGATGCCAAAGAAGAAGATATGGATAAAATTATGAAGTGCTTGCAGGATGTATATTGGGAAACAAAAGAAATTAATAAAAAGAAATTCAATCCTAATAAAAATAAGCAACAATACTAATTAGTTACAAGGGATGATGCTATGAATATACCGTTAAGAGTGAAGAATTTAGCATCTCGACACCATAGTAGGGACCCAATTAAAATTGCTAAAGACTTGGGAATTGTTATTAAGTATGAAGATATTGGAGAAACAAAAGGGTTTTTTACAAGATGTAATCGCAATAAAGTTATAATTATAAATTCTACTTTAGATGAATTTTCGCAGCGAGTGGTTGCTGCTCATGAACTCGGGCATGCACTACTCCACTCTAAAGTTCAATTTGCATTAAAGTATGAAAAGGGAATGAGTTTTATCCAGGATTATACGCTCTTTCCTACAAACTCTATTCATGAGTTACAAGCAAATAAATTTGCTGCAGAACTTTTAGTAAATGATGATAACCATCTTGATTATTTAGATGGATGCCTAACTGATAAAGGCGTCTTCTCTACATTAGTTCAATTAAAAAACAATACATATTTGTAATTATTGGGGATACTTAAAAGGGATTTTAAAGTTAACATTAACGTTCTGAACTATACCTAGTCTATAAGCTTTGGTTAACACGCTTATGGCTTCTATATTTATGCGCATTAAATGTACTGCACACTATACATTAAAGAGGTGACATATGAAAATAGCTATCTATTCAAGAAAATCAAAATTCACCGGCAAGGGTGAGTCTATAGAAAATCAAATAGAGATGTGTAGACAGTATATAGTAAGTCACTTTGGAAATGAGTGTGAGATATTCGTTTATGAAGATGAAGGCTTCTCAGGTGGCACTATCGATAGGCCACAGTTTAAGCTTATGATGCGTGATGCTAATCTTAAAAAATTTAATGTTCTAGTTTGTTATAGGCTAGACCGTGTAAGTCGTAATATATCCGACTTCTCTACTTTGATTGAGGATTTAGAAAGTACCGAGATTAGCTTTGTATCTATCCGTGAACAATTTGATACAACAACTCCAATGGGAAGAGCTATGATGTATATTTCTTCTGTATTCGCTCAACTAGAGCGTGAAACTATTGCAGAACGTATTCGTGATAATATGCTGCAGCTGGCTAAAACCGGCCGCTGGTTAGGCGGTACTACACCAACAGGCTTTGAGTCTAAAGAAGTAGTTGTTATTGATAACAATGGCAAAGAAAGAAAAGCTTTCAAGCTCTCGCCTATTCCTGAAGAAATTAAAATTATTGAGCTGATCTTTGATAAGTTTCTGGAATTAAAGAGTTTAACTCAACTTGAGGCCTATCTCATACAAAATGAGATAAAGACTAAAAATGGAGCTTATTTTGCTAGAGTAACGCTGCGAACTATGATTAAAAATCCTGTATATGCTATAGCCGATGAAGTGCTTTATAGTTACTTACAATTACATGGATATGATGTTTACTCAGCTAAACATGAGTTTGATAGTTCTTATGGTGTTATGGCCTATAATAAAACAATTCAAAAGAAGAATAAATCGAATAAAACTAGAGATAACAGCGAATGGATAATAGCAATTGGTGCGCATAAGGGAGTCATTGAAGGATCTAAATGGGTAAAAGCTCAAGAGATTATTAATAATAACAAGTCGAAATCTTTCCGGAAGGTACAAAATCAAGACTGTCTTCTATCCGGCATTTTAATATGTGCAAAGTGTGGAAGTTTTATGAGACCCAAAGTAGGTCGAGTTAATCAAAATGGTGATAGAGTTTTCTACTATCAATGTGAAATGAAAGAACGATCTAAACGCACTAAATGCACTTCTAAAAATGCACATGGGTTAGAGTTAGATGAGGCTATTGAAACATATCTTAAAAGCTTATCTGCTGATGAGTCTAATGTTCGAAATAAGGTTAAGAATGGCAAAATTAGTTTTTCTACTCAAAGCGAGGTAATTAATAATGAGCTAGAGATAGTTGCTTCAAAAATCAAGAATAACGAGGCATCAATTAATAATTTAGTCACTCGGTTATCTCAATTTCAAGAGACTGCAGCTAGTAAATATATCATTGATCAGATTAATACATTTGATTCAGAAACATCTATACTAAAGACCAGGCTTCTAGAACTTACTCAAAAGTCAGATAGTGTTTCAATGAAAAATGAGGAGCTTGAACTCGTTGATGATATTATTACCTCACTAGATAAGACAATAGGCAGTGTGGATATACATAGCAAACGTAAACTCATAAGGACAGTAGTTGAAAGAATACTGTGGGATGGGGAAAATGCTGACATCATACTTTTTGGTGCAGATAACCTAGAAAAGTGAATAGAAATGTTGCCACGCTGGCAACATAGTAAATGCTACCTATCCACCGTGGCAACATTTAGCCATACTGATAATATGAATTTACTTGAAGCTGCTGCAGATCATTTAAGTATAGGTGGGAAGGTAAGATATTATCGAAAGTATCGGAAATTAAAGCAAGAAGAACTCTCAAAAATTACAAGTATTGATGTATGTACTATTAAAAGAATTGAAAGTAATAAAAGTAATCCTACTATTGAAACCTGTAAAAAAATTGCAAAGGCGCTAAATATACCACCCTCTTTTATATATGATGAATATTTAGCTTTTATAGATAGTAATTATCCATCTTTCTTAAAAAATATACGTAAGAAGCTAAGTTTAACTCAAGATCAGTTTGCAGAGTACATGGGAGTATCTAAAAAAACTATTTCATTTTGGGAACGAAAAGCTTCTTATCCAAAGCATGAAAACTATACACGTTTACAAGAATATCTTTCAAAAGAGGGCCTATGCGACTAGGTCCTCTTTAATATTATCTCAGATAGGCTTAGGTAATTTAGTAATAAATTTACCATATCCGCCCTCGTATTTAATTAAATTTAAAGCGTGGAATCTTCTAAGATTTAATAGATCTTCTACTGTATATGGATAGAGCTCTGTCTTTAGCTCATTATAATTATCCTTATCGCTTCCAGCTATTAGTATATAGCTACTATTTGCACTTTTCAATTCGTTTCTAATAATTTTTATTTGTTCTAAATAGTGACAGCTGATTATAGGTTTGGCGCCGAACTTTGCAATCTGACTTAATTTACTTCTCAAAAATTCTTGACAGCTCTCTACCTGATAGAGCTCATCAAAAAATATATTAACCTTTACTATATCAGCCTTATCAATAAACCACTTCCTTTGTTGAAGAGCTCCCCAGATTTTAGTAAGCCAGTATGTGGCATATGTGTCTTTTTCTTGCTCTGTATTAAACATTATCTCCGGCATTTTAATACATATCAATTGGGATTTTTGCATCTCATCAACGAGGTTAAAGTTGCTGCTACAATCTTTCTTTAACATCATCTCCATATATGGATTTTCTTTAAGCTTACTTAATCTGTTCAGAATTCCTTGTACTGCACTTAACTTTGTCGTCTCATTTTTATCATCAAGCTCTAATAAATAAGAGATATATTCATGAACATATTCATCAAATTCAGTCCCTAGCTGCTCTATATACTGATGTCTGATTTTATAATCTTGCAACACTATAAAAACATCTTTCACCGGACCATTACTCACAAATACAATTATAGCAGCAGCTCCCAGATACCTTTCCATCCTAGCTCTTAGATCTTCATCTCCTCCCATGCTTGCATTAATGAGGGTCATTAATTGACTTGTTTGTTGTTTTGCACTTCGATATACCTCAAATTTATTAGTACTCGTTGTGTATAGTTCATTATACCCTAACCCTTGAAGCTTACTAAAATCATCACAATTTATTACTAAGCTATTAGGGAACAATGCTATCAATTCATTAGATAACTCACAATTTCCGCACCAATCTAACACTATATTGGTTTCATATGCATTTAAACTATCATTGCACATATTTCCTATTAAGGTTGTTTTTCCTGCCCTGGTAGGCCCTATCGCACATACTGTGAGGTACTTCAGATCCTTATCTGTACTCAAATATGCTTTTGTAGAGATTCCTTTACAGGTGCTTTCACCTATGCACATTACTCCAGTTTGTAGTTCTTCTGGTACATTGCTCTCAGTTGTATTAACATGTGTAATATTATGTTTCTCTAGAAGATCACGCCCTGGAATCTGTAAAAGCATGCTACTTTCTTCTGCCCCTATTTTGTTCTTAGCAAAGCCTTTTTCATTTATACATTTATAGTATTCTATTTGATTATCTCCATCCAAACTTCTAAATGATTGGCAGGCCATAATAGCATTGTTATTAGCCCTATCTTTGTTTTCTGCATAGCTTATTACGCCTATTTGAGCTGTTAACACTGTATCGTTACGCTTATTAATACTTTCTGAGGATAGCTTCCTATTGCTCTGTCTTAATATTGAACTTAGTTCAGTGATTGGGTTAATTTCAGCTATTTTCTCGCCCATCAATTCATTTAGAAATCGTTCAATAAATTCTAGTACTGCACAAAACCCATTAAATAATGCTGCTGAACCATTCATTTCTCTGGGAACCGGCATGTTTTGCAAATACTTCCCATGAACTTTATCCGCCTTAACTTGCCAACCATATTGGCTACAAGCTGTAAAGTTATACATAACAGTAATCCTATCACCCTGCTCCATAACATCAACAACATTCAAGAGATTATTTAATAGAATATTGCTTTTTCTATCAATTGTTAATGATAAGGCATCCTTTTTTTTATACTGGAGGCTATAGTAAATACTTTCATTGCTAAATTTATCTATCTGGGCAACTTCTTGTACCGTAGCTGCAGGCCATGTTGTTTGCAATTTCTCCTTAACTATTATTTTATATTTATCAGGTGTAATAAAATAGAATTTAATATCATTTTTATAGATATCTATCATGTAAACACATTTCATTTTGCTCTCAATAATATACTTCTTTTCTTCTTTTCTTATTCTATTCTTAAGCGTAGCCATTGTCTTGGCAATAGTACTGCTATTATAGTTTCTACAGCTACTATGTGGTGTAATCTGTAGCACTGTATAAGTTGGATTAACTATCTCGAAGTATTTATTGAGAGGCATTGTCTGTGTGACTTGTGGCAGTGATAGCATTCAATCACCTCTCTTTCGTTTAAATTTCTCTCTGCTTTTAGCATTGATTCTATCTGTTCCATTCTGAAAAACCGCCTTCATAGGATCACGGTTCTTAATGTTTAGCAGCTCTACTAATTCGTTTTCGTGTTCTTCTACAAACTTTTGATTTTCTACTTTAGAGAATGTATTGATTATATCTAATAGTTGCTCAACCTTTCTATTTTTAAACACCATACTTAACCAACCCCTATCTGAACTTAAATATATCTTTCACTATTTTCATTAGCCTAAAATTTCCCATACATTCTTCTTTTATAATTTCAAGTAACCCTCTTACAAAACGTTCTTCAGCTTCGGGAGTAATTCTGTCACTAATTGAATCTACAAATTCCTCTATGCTCATAGCCTCATATTCTTTTCCATCTATAACTACTTTTTCTATACCATTCCTTGTGACTACAGCTCTAATCTCTTGATCTTGTGTAGGTAGATAAGTTACTTTACCCATTATTAGATCACCGCCTTAACGATACTTACTACTGTATAAATAACACCACTAGTAATTGCAACTGTTTTGCCTTGCTTTACTCCACAAATCTGCAATATAATGCCTGTGCTTGCTACTATTTTGGCACATGTTATATTACTACATAAAGCTATTACAACTCCACCGATTATTAAATTACCCATATACCTACCTCCTAATTAAAATAATCAATATTTTCACTTAGATTTTAAGTACTCATATCTTGTTTTATAGACCCTCACAGGCCTTTCATCAAAGCAATCAATTTGATAATTCTTATGTTCTAAATAAGGGTAATATTTTAGCCTATATGCAATAAAAAAGTTATCTATTTCTTTAACAATTTTTTTATTGCATTCATATTCCCAACCTTTGCCCTCGTTGCCCCAAAACAGACCATCATAATAATTTTGCATATATTCTTCGTCTTGTGCATAAGCAAGCAAAGTTACTCTTATGAGCGTACCACAGAAGATACAGTTGTTTGTAAGTAGTGTTATTTTATCAAGTCTTTTTTCTAACTCAGATGATTCATTCATTTTTATATGACATATCTTCATTTCAAAATCCTCCAAACAATTTCTAAGAAAACAATAGATAAAACTAGAGACCAAAAAAGAATTAAAAAAATTGATCCATGATTACCCAACATATTAAAGCATCCCCTTTTTATACAAATAAAACTTTAATCATGTCGAATATAGCTGGTAGCGCATATAATAGTCCGAATGTAATAGCATACTTAGCTGCTATAGCAATAACCCCTGCAATATCTTGCTTTTTAATAGACTTTACAATGTCTATAGCTGCAAATATGATGGCCGCCCAATATCCAACAACTTGTATAAGTCCTAGTATTTCAAGTCCCTTTGTATCTATTCTTTTTGTAAATTCTGCTACATTTAATCCTTTAGCGTATAAAGCATTTAATTGACCTGCAGCAATGATAGTTAATGCACTTGCGATACCTGCACGTTCTTTAGGTGATAACTTATTTAACTTGCTTCTTGCCTGATCATAAATACTTTTTTTATAAGGTATATAACAAATCTGCATAATAGTCCCCCTTTACGGCTATAATAAAGTTACTAAAATATTTTATAGGAGTGATAAATGTGTTATATGCGTTGGCTACCATAAGTTTTGCTATTGCAACCTTGGCAAATTATATCGCTGGTTAGTTCTAAAATAAAAATTTTCAGCATACGCTTGTAGTGTAGCGGATATGAGCGGATGCGATTGAAGCACACTGCCAGCTCGTGGGTAAGTATACCCATCACTCAAACACCCTTAAAAGGTGTTATTTTTTTTGCTTATTCTCCAAGTTCAAGTATTGCACTAATATCATCAACAAGAGTTTCTTTTGCTTCCATGTAGTTGGATTGAGTAATTGGCCCGGATGCTACAATATCTTTTAGGTAATCTATAATAATGTCTTTCACAACCTCTTTATTTAGATTTTCTTTTCCCTTATTTTCAATATAGTACAAGGCTGCATCTTTAAAAAATCGGCTTACATTCCCCTTACCAACCTCATCAGCTGCCTTTTCTACTCGCTCATCAGAAATGCTAATAGTTGTTCGTAGCATTATAAATCACCTGCCCCGCTATCCAAAGTCCTCTTACATTATCAAAGACCCCATTCTCTGAGATAATAACCTTTTTAAAGTTCTGTTTAATATATGGTTCCAGCAAGTTAGACCCTCCGCCAGTTGCAAATATTAAAGATCTTTCCAGATTCCATTTCTTCTCCAGCAACCTTTTTCTAAGTTCATCTACATATCTATTACATATTGAACCTACAATGCCTTTAAGCTCATCATCTTGAAAGATGTTTTTCAGCTCATAGTCCTGAACATTCCACCCAGAAAATTTAGTATTAAGAGTATCAATTATTTCTCTTTCTATTTTTATTGTCCCGAGGTCTAAGGTTGTAATAGTCTCCTTTTGTAGTTTCCCATTAGCAAATACCATTCCATTTATCGTATCTCCTCCAATATCTATAAGTCCCACAATATAATCCTTAAGTACTTTTTTATACACTAGATACGCTGCAGCTCCTTCCATATAGATTTCTGTGTCATAGATATCTACTGACTTAGTGCGCCCATTTATTTCAGCACTAATCCCACGCTTTAAAAGTGACTTGTAATGTTCGCGGTATTCTTTATTGAGATAATACTTCGCCGGAAGTGTAGTCATTAAATTTAGTACATCATGATTATTACTATGTCTCAAAATATCATATTTGGTGCATATCAAATGGGTTGCATTTTGACTTCGACTCTGCACATCTCTTGATCCAGAACCTATCTCGTATTTCTCATCATCATGGATAATGTAATTTCTAGCATCCGGATTAAGCTGTACTCTTGTTTCTCCTATGAATTCCCCTACTTCTGTTTTTGTTTTTCTGTTGTAAGAGCCTGTGTTTTGGCAGATAAGCTTCATTAAACCCCTCCATTCATAACAAATCATATAAAGTGTGAAACTCATTAGCTAACTTCAACTTTTAGTATGAAATGTTATGATTTTATAATCTTAATCTATACTTATGAGATAGTTTCTGCGAATATGCAAAGATTTATGGATTTTTTTACAATATTTGTTAAAATGTAATTGAGGGGGGAATCAAATGATAAACTATAAGCCACTCTTCCATTGGATGTTAGAAAATAACATTAAAAAAGGGGTACTAGTAGATGAGATAGGCCTTAGTTGGTCTACTGTTAACAAATTAAATAAGGGAGAGCAAGTTGAGTTACAGATTATTGAAAGGATTTGTCAGCATTTTAAACTGCGCGTAGAGCAAGTGGTAGAAATAAAGTAGTAAAAATACGGGAGGGGGATACCCTTAAAACTGGACATAGGGGGTACCCCTACTTTATATTAAGAATATTTTTTATTGATGTTCCTTAAATTTGTGGGTATTATATTTCTATAGAAATGAAAAAAGCACCCCTTAGGGTGCCTTAGAATAAGCGGTACTGTAATACCTCATTATTCTATATTTTCTTCAGCTTTAACCTCACCGGCACGAGTACGATTCCCTAGTTTAGGTGGGTTATTAGGTATATGGTTTATTATCTCAAATAAATCGCATTCTAGAGCTTCGCAGATAAGATCTAAGTGTTCCAGACTCACTCTTTCTGCAAACCCATGATACAAGTCATTTATTGTTGTAGGCCTTATACCAGTCTTTCGTGCTAAATCTGCTTGTGTCCAGCGAAGCTCGCCAAGCTTTCTGGATAATAAAATTTTAATCATAACGCCATGCTCCTTCTTGTGTGATATTCTAACACTTCAAGTAACTTAACTACTTAATTTTGTGAGATTATCACTCAATACGTTATGAATTTTAGAGCAAATAAAAAATCCCCCACATTTCAAGGTCTAAACCAAGAAATGAGAGGGATTTTTTTAACTACAGGATATTTGAAACATTTTGCAATAGTATTTTTACCCACTCTGCTTTAAATTGCTTCTTATCCCATACTTGACGTGAATTAATAGCTCCTTCAGCAACTAAAAAGTCTATTGTATCAGCGTAAGATGTTTTGCCAAAGTGCCTGCCTATTTTTTCTATAAGAGACGGAACGTACATAAGCTTCATTTTACTAACATTATTCCAACTTGCAGCATTAATTTCAATACCTACTCCTATCAGTTTGTTAACCGCCTTTACAAGTTCAGTATCTTGTTTTGGTGTAGGAGTATAGGCCGGGGGCTTTCTACCTGCATTAAGCTCCTTAATACTTAAGCCAAATGTATATTGGAAGTGAGGAGCATCTCTAAATCCACTCCATCCGCCTCCCCATTCAAGACCTAGGCTCTTCCCTATTTTTCCTAACTTGGCCAGAAAAGCTGCCTCATATTCCCTACCAGGTATATCCTGAACACAGTCAAAAGCCAGTCGCCAGTTATGGTATGAACTCATATCTTTTCCAGTTGCATTAGTTACAATAATGCCTGGTCGTGATCTGCCTTGAGC
>CALJTN010000139.1 GCA_937976175.1 uncultured Clostridiaceae bacterium
ACAGTGTGTCAAAAGAACACAAGGAAGAAATTATTAAAGCTAAAGAAAGATTCTTTATTGACTCACAGCCTTGGTGAGGCAAAAGAATAGAAAATCAGAATGTAGATATAATTAAAAACTCAGTGCTTGACTTAAAAAGATTAAAGGTTCACTATAAAAAATATAATGGAGAAGCCTCTGAAAGAATTATAAGACCTTATGGTGCGGTAGTAAAAGATTCTGAGTGGTATGTAGCGGCCTTTTGTGAATTGAAAAATGAGATTAGGATTTTTAAGTGCAGTAGAATCGAAATTATTGAAGTGTTAGATGAAAGTTTCATCCGGGCTGAGAATTTTGATCTAGAAGAGTTTTGGGGAAAAAGTAAACATCAATTTGTGAAACAAGCCACCCTTAAGATACCTCATAATTCATATCCTGTTAAAATTAAATTCTGTGAGGAAAAGAAAAGCACTCTTGAAGGCTTTTATGTGCTCTCCACCATGAAAGTGAAGGATGCTTGGGTTTATGATATAGATATGATAAGCTTTCAGACTGCCTGCAATGTAATCTTCCCTTTAAGTGATAGGATGGAGATTTTAGAGCCTATGGAACTTAGAGAATATATAATTAGAAAAACAAATAAAATTTTAAAGTTATATAAAACTAAATAAATTCCTGACATACTGTTGGCAAGAATTACTTAGTATAATTAAGATATCAAATAAATGGATGGAGGTAATAATTATGGAAGGTAAAATAGTAAACATTAATGGATTTAAAGCTGTAGGTATACCTTACTTCGGAAACAATACTAATGGAGAAATTCCTGCCCTTTGGGAAGCCTTTAACAGAAGCTACAACACTATAGCTCAAAAAAGCAAGTCTATGCTATGTTATGGTGTATGTGATGGCGAAATGGATCCAGAAGGCAGATTTCACTATACTGCTTGTGCTGAGGTAGATAGCTTCGAGGATGTACCAGCAGGTATGGAAACAAAGGTTATCCCAGAGGGTAATTACCTGGTTTACACCTACCGTGGAGCTATAAAAGACTTAGGTGAGTTTTTCAATGATATATTTGCTAAATTCATCCCAGCCTCAGGGTATGAGATTGACCATAGACCTCAACTAGAATTATACGACGAGAGATTTATGAGTAATGGAGAATTTGACATATATATTCCTATTAAATAATTTCCTTTAGTAACTCATACTTTGATGATGTCCGTCAAAGTATGAGTTATTTTCACGTATAACGGGTATTATGAGATAATGAATTACTGCTAACTCCTATATATATAACCTCAAATATCAATTATCATCTGCAATGCTGTAACATTAATATAGTAAAAACGGAAGTCCATTTCTATATTATGTATTTTGTGTTATATTTTATATAGTAGTATGTTGCTACATATTTTCAAACTTAAAATCCATAGTTTCTTAATCCAAGGTGGAAAATAACATTAGAAAGGAAGCGATTTAAATGGCTACATGGATTACACACCTTAGAATAGCAGATAACATTTTAAATAAGGGATATAACTTAGAAACTGTTCCCTTTACAGTAGGAAATATAGGTCCAGATTCAGGAGTGCCTAATGAAGACTACAGCGCCTTTAATCCATCAAGAAAAATCACACACTGGTTAGATACTACAAATGCAATAAATGCTAAAGCCTTCTATGACAAATACTTAAATAATACTACTCTAATACAAGACAAAGATTGCTATTCATTTATTTTAGGATATTATGTCCACTTACTAACTGATATAGAATGGTCAAAGCTTTGCGATACAAAGAAAAAAAATGCATCATATAAAGAAGCATTAGAGAAAGACCCTAAATTTATTTGGACTATAAAGAAAGATTGGTATGGATTAGACTTTTTATACTTAAAAAATAATCCCAAGAGCTTATTTTTTACAGTGTTTAAAGATGTAGTATCAGTTCCAAATTACCTAGATTACTTTCCTCAAAATGCGTTTGAGATTCAAGTTAAATACATTACTCAATATTACTTAGGAGCAAATAAAGAAACAAAAGAAAACTTTATTTATCTAAACGAAACTGAGATGGATGATTTTGTTGTGAATGCAACACAAACAATATTAGCAAAATTGGAATACCTTATAAAATAATCTTAATTAAAGCACAAGAAAATAAATAAACATGCGAAAACAATATATTTAAATCATCTTCTTCAATCTACAATATTAACAACTTTGGAAGCAGACTTGAAGCTTCCAAAATGTTGTTAAAGTGATTTTAAGTGTACTATTTAAACGTAAACTTCAAATATATTCTTACCATTGATATTTATTTTTTCTTCCTTAAATTCTTTATTCTTATTAAAATTAAATATAAGTAAATAGCCCTTATCCAAATTATGTATACCTAGATAATTACAAAGCTGCTTTATTCCTTCCTCATGATATTTAAGACCTCTCCATATTTTCATTTCAATTATATACTTAAAATTATTATAGGTTACGACTAAATCTAATCTTTTTTCTTCTGATATTTGGACTTCTTTAAAATCAAAGCCTGTTCCATTAATTATGGGTTTTATAAAAGCTATAAATAATAATCTACCATGATGCTCTATAAACTCTTGATCTTTAGATGAATATTGTTCCTTCATAAATTGCTGAAATCTTTGAAGTATTTTTTCTATATTTAATTCTCCATTTTCTTTTATAAAGCTTGACTTAACATTATACAAGCTCATATTTTTAGATGATGTTCTTATTTTTGATATCATATAATTATATATTATCTCTTCAAATATTTTGTTACTTATTTCAAGCCCGTCTTCACCCTTTTTAAATATTCCGTAGGTTAACCCTATGCTTATTATAGGGTCTAATGGATTAAAAACTATTTGCTCTCCATCTATTAAAACTCTCTTTGTTAAATCATAAATTTCACTGTTATTTTCCAAATTCTTAACTATACTTCCAAACAAAGTATTAGCCTCTTCATTAATGATTTTGACTGATCTTTTAACCTTGTCTGTAGTCCAAGATTTTTTATCTTCTTTATTTATTTTCTCATCAATAATTTGACAAAGCCTACTTACTAGATATGGATATCCACTTGTAAAAAAATATAATTCTTCACTAATGTCCTTAATATCCATAGCTAAATTATTATCCTTTGAATATTCCGCTAGCATGGTAGAAATCTCTTCTGATGAAAAGCTCATATCTACATTGAAATCTACTGCTATATTCCATGGCGAGTTATACTTAGATTCTTCTTCTGATCGCAACCTAAGCTTTAAACTCTTAAGATCATATAATCCAACTAGTATAACGGATTTAAAGGTAAAATCCTTTCCAACTTCTCTAGCCAAATATTTATTTCTAAGCATTCCTATAAAACTTAAGAACAACTGATTGTTGGAACTTTTATCAACTTCATCTATAAATAAAATAACTTCTTTTTTAGCTCCTTCTATAAACTCAGTAATCACCTCGGATGTTTCCTCTAAATCATTAACATCCTCACTTAATTTTAAAAGTCTTTCGCATTCTTCGCTATCAGTAAATCGTAAAGATTTACTCATTATCTTTAAAAACTTATTGCAAAAATCCTTCTCCCTTTCAAATACACTATCTCCAATTCCCTCAAAGCTTATAGCTATAACTAGATATTCATCTTTCAAAAAATTAGATAACTCATTTAAAGTCGTAGTTTTCCCATACTGCCTTGGTCTATTTATAGTAAAATAAAATTCATTATCTATAAGCTCTTTTATCTGATCAATCTT
>CALJTN010000140.1 GCA_937976175.1 uncultured Clostridiaceae bacterium
AATACACAATAGTATTAATATATAATATAACACACTAAACAACCTTGTAAAGTCCAAGGTTGTTTAGTGAAATTATCTATCCCTTTACTGCCCCCGCAGTCATCCCACTTATAAATTGCTTTTGTAATCCAAAAAATATAATGAGTACTGGTAACGTCGTCACAACTCCTGATGACATAAGTAAATCATATCTATTCTGATAGTTACCTACATAAAGTCTTATACCTACTGGAATAGTAGCTACATCAGATGAAGTAGTAAGTACCCATGCAAATAACAATTCATCCCATGCCATAAGGAAAATATAGATCCCAGTTGCAATAAGACCAACCCTAGCTATAGGTAATATAATCCTTATAAAAGCGTCAAATTTAGTACATCCATCTATAATTGCAGCTTCTTCTAGTTCTTTAGGAATACCTGCAAAAAATCCTCTTAAAATCCATATACTAAACGGAATGTAAAATGCTGAATAAACAAGTATAAGACCACCATAAGTATTAATAATTCTAATGCCTAAGCTATCTTGAATTTTAATAAACATAAGGTAAAGTGGCAACAAGAACATAATTCCAGGTACCATTTGCGTTGCGAGTACGGCTGCGCCAAAAAGACCAGATCCCGGAAACTTAAACCTCGCTACAGCATATCCTGCAAAAGTAGCTATAGATAGCGCAATAATCGTTGTAGAGCCACATACTATAACACTATTCTTGAAGTACTTGAAAAACTCAACGCTTTGCCACATTTCTATATAGTTTTGAAAGTTATTAGGTATACCAATTTTACCTGTTGCTATATCCCCCTGGGTCATTAAAGATGTTGCGATCATCCATATAATCGGGAATACGGCGCCCACAACAAATAACCAAACAATGATTGTTCCAATCGTATCTATTATCTTTTTTCTTCTCTTGTATTGTGATAAGCTCTGTGTTTTCATTAGTCATTCACCACCAAATCTTCTTGAAATACTTTATACCAAACGCCTACTAATGCAAGGACACAAAACATAACAATAACTGTAGCTGCAGCTCCCGGTCCAAATTGCCATATTTGGAAAGAGTTACGGTTAATATTAGTCATTAATAAATCTCCATATTTACCCGGGAAGCCTGCTCCATGTCCAAACATCATCGCTACAATATTAAAGGAATAAACATAACTAATAATACCATTTAGTATTTGTATAGCTAAAACTGATCTTAAAAGCGGTAATGTAATCTGAGTGAACTTTTGCCATGCATTAGCCCCATCAATTTGTGCCGCTTCATAATAATCTTCTGGTATTTGTTGAAGTCCTGCTAAAATCATAAGCATAACAAAAGGCACCGTTCTCCATATTGTTGGTATCATAATGGCGACCATAACCCTAGGTCCCGTAAGCCAAAATGGGCCTTCCGGAAAGATATGTAATACATTAACTAAAATCTTATTAATAATGCCATCTTGTTGCCACATGAAACCCCATAATAGACCTACAACAAAAGAAGGCACTACCCATGGCGTCATTAATAATGTTCTAGCAACCCCTTGAAACTTAAATCTTCTATTTAATAATATAGCTAATAATAAGCCTATACTAATAACTAATATACTACATCCAACCGCAAATATTGCTGTATTTCTAATGGCATCAAAGAACCCAGATCTCATGGTACTATTCGGATCTAATAGTACCATTTTATAATTATCGAGCCCTATAAAAGGTGCCTTTAAAAATTGCTTAAGTGTAAATTGATTAAGTTTTAGGAATGACATGAATAAACCTGAAACAATAGGAACTAAATGTATAATAAACATAGCTATAAGTGCTGGTGCAATAAGACCATAGGCTAATTTATTGCTTTTTATTTTATAGAAAAGACCCTTTTTAACAAGTTTAGGTTGTTTGTTGCTTTTTTCTACTTTTGCCACGTTCTCTACCTCCTGTCATCATTATAAGATATCTGCCCTATAAAATTTATAGGGCAGATATCTCCATATTATAGCTGTTAATTATTGTTGGCTATATGTAATTGTACATTCACTTGCTGTTTGATCCAAAAATTCTCTAGTCTTAGCTGGATCATACGGACCAAATACTCCCATAACATTGTCCCATACATTACTTAAACCTTTTTGAAGAAGTGTTTCAGATGGGCCCCATCCTGCAACTGATGGATAAGCTTTACCAAATTCTAGTTGTGTTTTAAATGCTGCGCGCATTGGTTCATCATCAATAAAGCTTGTTTCATATGCTGCTTTAACAGTTGGTAAGTTTCCACAAAATTCTTGGTAGGCAACTTGTGCATCTGTAGTCATTAAATATTCAAGTACTTTGAAAGCTGCTTCTTTATTATTAGATGTTTTAAATACTGTTAAACCACTGCCACCGAAGAAAGCAAATCTTCCTTTTGGACCTGCTGGGAATGGTGCTGTTCCAATTAGCTCAGCAAGTTCTGGTTGTTCTCTTCTTAAAGTAGCAATCTCATAGGCACCTGAAAGCACAGTTGCAAACTCTCCTGCATTAAATAACGCTTCTATTTCAGCTGAGTTTTTTTCTAATGTTGCCATACTCAAAAGACCTTCTGTAGCAAGTTCTGTGTAGAATTTAACTCCTGCAGCAGCTTCATCTGAATTAATAATACTTGTTTTGTTGTCTTCTGCAATGAAATCTCCGCCCGCACCCCAAATCCACGGTGCATAGTTATGGATAACATTCCAGTCATTTTTACCTGGCATACCAAGTGCTGGTACCTTTTTACCATCTATTTCTACATCTTTCATCTTTGCAAGTGCTGCTTTAAAACTCTCCCAAGTTTCAAAATCTGTTTCTGGATTTACGCCTGCTGCCTCACAGATATCTTTTCTATAAAATAATGCTCTTGTATCAACGAACCATGGTGCTGC
>CALJTN010000141.1 GCA_937976175.1 uncultured Clostridiaceae bacterium
TAATAGCATAGGTAAATGGGGTAAGCTTCAATGTTATCAAAAAGTAGATGAAAGTATGAATAAGACTCAAATTAAAGAAATGATTAATGCGACCTTAAAACTCAAAAATAGAGAAACTAAAACACTAAAACTTAAAGATGTGCTTAGTACAGACATTGAAGCAGACTTAAAGCTAAGAGCAGGATCTGGGGTTTATGTAGATATAAAAGAAAAGGGCATTAAACAATTTTATCTTATAGAAGAGGCTACACATAAGTTTGAAAAGGGTAATCTTATTATGGATTTCGATTTAAAGGTGGTGTAAGTATGGGTATGATGGATAGTATTAAAAAGGCAAGCATAGGAGCTGTAGGTGCAGGCAACCCGGTTATTTTTCTGTATGGAGAAGTATTGAGTATAGAAGATTTTAAGATTAAGATAGATCAAAAGAAAATATTAGATAAAGATTTCTTTATTATTCCTGAAAGTTTAACCAGGTATGAAGTTGATTTAACTCATACTCATAGCCAAACTGGTCCGGCTCTAGCTAAGTTAGTTATTAGAGAAGGGCTTAAGCCAGGGGATACAGTATTGCTCTTACGGATACAAGGTGGTCAGCAATATGTAATTCTTGATAAGGTGGTGTAATCCATGAGCGAAGTTAGTATGCTGCCACAAGGAGCTATTTTAGGCAATGATTTAGTCATAGAAGAAGTAATAGAGTCTACTAAAACCTATAGAATTAAAGATAATAGGATAGTAGGCTTTTGTGATGACATAGAAGCCCTAAAGCAAGCTATATCCCTTATATTTAGCACTGAAAGATATGAGTACTTAATATATAGTTGGGCCTATGGAAGTGAGTTAAAAAGTAATATTGGTAAAGATAAGATAATTGCAGAAAGTGAATTTAAAAGAAGAATTAGAGAAGCTTTAACTCAAGATGATAGAATTAATAATATAGATAACTTTAAATTTAAATATGATAAAGACAGTGTTTTAATTAGCTTCACTGTCTTTTCTATTTATGGAGGTTTTTCTATAGATAAGGTGGTGATCGCGTAGTGTATGAAGATATGACTTATGAAAATATATTATCTGATATGCTTTCTAAAGTGCCTAATGATATAGATAAAAGGGAGGGCTCTATAGTCTATAATGCACTAGCACCTGCAGCACTTAAATTAGCAGAAGCTTATTTTAAACTCAGCAATAACCTTGATTTAGTTTTTTTAGACACAGCTGAAGGAGATTATCTAACAAGAAAATGTGCAGAGTATGGAATCGAGCGTAAGCAAGCAACACAAGCTATTAGAAAAGCTACCTTTAAGAATGCTTCAAATGCCCTTATGGATGTACCAATAAGCAGCCGGTTTAGAATAAATGATATAACATTGGAAGTGATTGAAAAGATAAGTACTGGTATTTTCAAGCTTAAGGTAGAACAAAATGGAGCTATCGGAAATCTGTATGAAGGAAATATAATTCCTATAAATTATATAGATAGCCTTGGGACTGCTATTCTAGAAGAAATTTTTGTTTTTGGCAGTGATATTGAGAAAGACGAGAATCTTAGAGAAAGAACTAAAAATAGCATTTCAAATGCTTCAGCTGATGGTAATAAAAATCAATATTTAGAATGGGCTAGTGAATTTTCGGGTATAGGTAGAAGTAAGGTGTTTCCTCTTTGGAATGGCCCTAATACAGTTAAGGTAAGTATAACCAATTCACTCAATCAAGTCGCAAGTGCACAATTAATTAATGATTTTCAAAATTATTTAGATCCAGGCAGTACAGGTCTTGGAAATGGACAGGCACCTATAGGCGCAAAAGTTACTGTGACAACAGGAATAAAGAAAGATATAAATATAGGTGGCGATATAGTCTTAAATCAAGGATACACGCAACCAGAGGGAGTTGCAGAAGTGATTTCCAAATATCTTACTTCCATAGTCTATGCAAAAAATAGCATTAGCTATATAAGGCTAGCAAGTGAATTTTTAACACTTCCAAGCATATCAGAAGTAAGAAACTTAACTATAAATGGACTAACTTCAGATATAGTGCTATTGGATGAAGAAATAGCAATGCTAAATAGTATGAACTTGGTGGTGGTAGGCTAATGGATTATATTAAATATACGGTGGATGGCAATACTGTGTATCTTGAAAATATTAATGGTGTTTGGCAACAATCTCTTACTGCTCCTGAAGAATCTGGTACTTACAGTTTAGGGATAGAGATAAGCAGTAATGGAACCACTACTTATATAGACTCTAGTGATAGCAGATATAATTTAATGCTTAATGTTTTGGGTGAATATGATAACTATATTAATTTATTAGAGTGTATTCCAAGTTCTATGGCAGATATAAAAGAATTTCAAATAATAATGAACATAGAATCAGATTATTTTAATAGGTTTTATGGGGGTATAAATAAAACATTAGATAATGCTTTTTTAGATACCATGGCTATTGAGATTGTTCAAAGATTAGAAAATTTTTTAGGAATACTTGGTGAAGGTACTCTTATTCAAAGGAAAAATTATATAAAAGCTTTGTTTGAAAAGGGCAATAAACTAAATGAAAAGGTAATAAGAACAGTTATAAATACTATTACAGGCAGCAATGCTATTATTAAATTTTACACAGGAAGCGAATCAGATTCTCCGATATCTGGACAAGGTGTCCTAAACATACAAGTGCTATCTCCTGATCCATCCATTGACTATAAGTTTAATGACATTATTAGAGCAATTGCACCCCTAATGCCGGAACATATTAAACTTATTATTGTAAAGTATTTTTCTACGTGGGGAGACATTGTAAATGCGTATGGCTCATGGGAAAGTATTAAAGCTGCACCTAATTGGTCCACAATAGCAGCTTATATCCCTCCAATGGATGGTATGTAAGATGATAAGGATAGATAACATTGAGATGATACCAAGCAATCGAATCTCAGTGTCTACAGAAGTAAAGATCCTTGTAACTGTAAGTGAAGGTTCCTGGAATAGTATAAAAGTTGATTTTCCAACTTGGGATAATGTAAAAATAGAAATTAATACTTGGCAAGACTTAAAAAATAGTAATTATAACTAGAAAGGAGTAACTATATGGCAGTACAGCAAGTAAGAGTTTTAATAAATGGTACATGGACCGTATTAACTTATAATGGTACCTCTGGTAAGTACGAAGGAACCATAGCAGCACCAAATATTACAAGTTACAATACAAATGCTGGTCATTATTATCCAGTGACAATAGAAGCCTCTGATCAAGCTGGAAATATAACAACTAAAAATGACTTGGATGCAACACTTGGTAATAGTTTAAAGCTATATGTCAAAGAAACAACAAAACCTACGATTGCTATTACAAGTCCAAGCACTGGAGCATATTTAGTTAATAATATGCAGCCAATTAGTTTTCAGTTAAGAGATGAATTGAATGGTTCTGGAATAGCTATTAGCACTCTAAAGTTCAAAATAGACAATGGAGCAGTATTAACCAATACGTCCCCAGGCATGAATATTACATCAGTCGCTGGAGGATGTGACGTTATCTATACCCCTCAAGTGGCACTAGGTGATGGACTACACACTATATATGTTGATATTAATGATAATGATGGTAATGTGGCTATTCAATCAACTATTTCATTTACAGTAGATACAGTGCCTCCAGTATTAACAGTTTCAAATCCTATAAATTCAACAAGCTATACTAATGCTGCGGTTTTAAATGTTTCAGGAACGACTTCAGATGTAACAAGTAGCCCGGTAGTTGTAACTGTTAAACTAAATGGAACTGATCAAGGCGCTGTAACAGTTCAAGCTAATGGTAGCTTTACTAAGTCATTAACTTTAGCGAATGGTACTAACACTATACTTATAAGAACAACAGACAAGGCAGGCAAATATACAGAGATTTCAAGGACAGTGGTATTAGATACTGTGGCACCTGTTGTAAGCAGCATTACAGTAGCTCCAAATCCAGTTAATACAGGACAAAGCTATTTAATAACAGTTAGCGTAACAGATGTTTAGGAGGGGTGATATTAAATGCAAAAAACAACGAATTTACAGCTTAATAAAATAGAGTTATCCGATAGTCCGCCAGACATTACAGTTTTAAATGCCAATTGGGATAAACTTGAGGGGGAACTATACCCTACAATTGATGTAGTTACTGCACCAACTGGAAATCAAGGGTTTGTAAAAGCCCTTTTAGGTGGTATTGCTAATAGAATTAAAGCTATTACTGGTAAAGCAAATTGGTGGGATACTCCAACAAAATCTTTAGAACAATTGACCACTGATAAAGTTGATAAAGTAGCAGGTAAACAGTTATCAACAGAGGATTATACTACAACAGAAAAAAACAAGCTTTCAGGTGTTGCTGCTAATGCTAATAATTATACGCATCCTTCTAAC
>CALJTN010000142.1 GCA_937976175.1 uncultured Clostridiaceae bacterium
AGTATTACAGATTACAAGATTACAGTTTTTCTTAAAAGTAACTTCTTCTATACCTTTTGCATAAATAGCCGCTATAGGATTAGAAATATCACTTATGATTAATGCAATATTCGAACTTGACTTTGTATGAAGACTTTGCGCCACTTTGTTTGGGCGATAATTTAACGCTTTAACTGCAAGCGCTATATTTTGTCTTGCCTCTTCACTAACATAGCCCGTTTCACTGATATACCTTGACACGGTTGATCTTGAAACTCCTGCTAATTTAGCAACCTGATTAATTGTAGCCATTATAAATCTCTCCATCCTGATGTGGTCACGGTTCCATAAACCAATTGTAAAACTTTTATACAAAAATGTCAAGCTAATTTATCTTTTTTTAAACAGTTTACACATATTAATTTTTAATAATTTACTGGATACATTAAATAAGTTTATAATAGAAACGTAAAATATAATTATTCAAATACTTTGTTTAAATGAACCAGTAAAAAGGTATCGCCTAATTTGGCGACACCCCGTCTTGGTTTTTACCTCATATTCATTTTATACTTTAAACTTTCTAATAATAGACTGTAATCCTTGGGCTAAGTCTGCTAAACTTTCACTTGCACTCGCGATCTCTTCCATTGAAGCAGTTTGTTCTTCTATAGAAGCTGAGACCTCTTGGGTTGAAACAGAGTTTTCTTCTGCGATAGCTGATAGGTTTTGTAGAGTTCCCAATATATCATCTTTCATCGTTTCCATCCCTGCTCCAGAAACATTAAGCTTTTCTACTGACTGTTCTGCAATCTGTATTGCCTCTGCTATACTCATGTATTTATTTTTACTTATTTCTACGCTTTCTTGTTGCTCATTTAATATAACTGCTACATTTTCCATAATTTCAACGGATGCCTTTGAATGGGTCTGAAGTTCACGAACTACTTCATCAATTGCTTTAGTAGAGATAGTAGATTGTTCTGCGAGCTTTCTGATTTCTTCTGCAACTACAGCAAATCCTCGGCCTGCCTCTCCCGCCCTTGCAGCTTCTATCGCTGCATTAAGTGCTAATAGGTTTGTTTGGTCTGCAATAAAACCAATGACAGTACTTGCTTCGCCAATTTTATTAACACTTTCATTTGTTTTAATAATTCCTTGTTGTACTTTTTGTGTTGCCTCTTTGCTTTCATCAGAAATCTTCGCTAACTTTTCGATTTCTCCTAATCCTTCACTAACAACCGCTCCTACTTTTTGAGACGCCTTATTAACGTCTTTTAAATAAGATAGATCTGCTTCAATTGTCTTGCCAAGCTCCATAGCTTTTGAAGCACCTTCCTCTGTGTTTTGTGCTTGATTTGAAGCACCTTTTGCAATCTCTTCTACTGTTTTTGCTACTTGCTCTGCAGCATGAGATGATTGCTGCGATGTAGCTGTTATTTCCTCTGATGATGATGCCACTTGGTCTGATGAGTTACTGATCTCATCTATAATAGTTCTAAGACTCTCTGTCATGTTCTGCAGTGCTTTGGCCAGTCCTCCAATTTCATCTTTTTTACTTAGAAGATCTGTTGGAACGTTATCTGTAAGGTCTAAATCAGCTATTTTCTTAGAATGACTTATTCCTTTAATAATAGGTTTTGCAATTGAGTTTCCTGCTAAGTAAGTAGCTACTATACTTATTAATAAAATAACCAATGTGATTATCACTGTATTTCCTATAAGACCTGGCAGTGCTTGTAGTACTTCTTTCTTATTTGCTGTAACCACCAGTGTCCATCTCGTGTTTTCAATAGGGGCATATCCAGCATATAAGTCATTGCCATTATAGGTGTACTCCCCAATTCCTGATTTTTCATCAAGTATTTGAGTTATTATTGCTGCAACAGACCTAAGTTCTGGATTTTCTTGAACTTGCTCAATCGCATTAAATTGTTTAAGTACTTGCTCTCTATTTGGATGACCTACCACAGTTCCGCTATTATTAATAATATAACCATATCCCTTTTCACCAAAACCTATCGTATCAGCAATATTGCTTAAAGCATTACCATTTCTTCGTCCTATTAAAGCACCTACTATCTTTCCTTGATTTTGAATAGGCACTGCATACATCAAAACAAGTTCATCCGTAACTGCACTTACTATTAAGTCAGATGTAGTAGCTGTCCCTGCAAGCGCCTTTTTAACATAGTCTCTGTCACCTAGATCTCTGGTTGTTCCATCATTGTAGTATGCCATGCCATCTGGATGAACAACTGCAAAGGCTAAGAAATCTGTCCTGTCTACTTGTCTTTGTAGTTCAGCTTGTTGGAGTTCCCAGTCCATGCTTTCAATAGCCTGAGTACTTGCCAGTATTTGGAGAACTTGTTTTTGAGTTTCAACTCTACTCCCTGTAAAAAGAGCCGCCTCATACGCTAAAGCTCTTAGTCCCTTTTCCGCTTCTATACGAATACTACGCATTGCACTTTGTAATGTTGAAAGCCCTAGAGCCGCTGATACTATAAATATTAAAATAGAAAAATTAACAACTAACTTTGCTTTAATACTTTTCATCTTTATACCCCTCTCTCTTTAAACGACTATACTAAATGA
>CALJTN010000143.1 GCA_937976175.1 uncultured Clostridiaceae bacterium
TTCTAAAAGTTCTAGCCATTCTTCAAATGTAAGATTGAACCTACCCAAAATCTCAATAATTCTATCGCTTAAAATATGCGAAACAACTAGTTTTTTTATAGCAACTTCTTTTTTATCCTTTGGAAGCTTTATAAGAGATAAGGCAAAAAAACTCATATAACTTATTTCTAAATCTTTTGACTTAGTTAGTTTAAGTAAGATATTATAAGCAGTTTCTACTCTCATAAAAGCAAGCTTTCTTAGATAAACTATAGATGCTTTCTTATTAATTTTTTTCACTAAAACACTATCTAAATTAAGCTTTATAAACTTCTCACTTATATCCACATTGTTTTTTTCTGAGTAATCTACCATAATATCTGTTGCTATGCTTTTAAAAAGCCTACTTTTTAGCATTTCTTTTAGCTCCTGCACACTGTCTTCGTTTTCAATATAGGCTAAAACCTTGGGCCTTAACACACCCAAAGTCTTCTCGTACTTATACTGCTTAGCTTTATCCACAATAATTTCATAATAAATAGCTAACAATAAAGCTATGTTTACTATTATTAAGAAATATATGTTCAGCATTATGAAGGACTTAATATTACTTGAAACCATATTTTCACACCCCTTTATTTATACTTGCTAAAGGCTTCTTTTAAGATATAGTAGGATGGCTTCAATCTTTCATGGTAGGTTGGCATATCCCATTTTTCCCAGCTATACAAATTCATTTCAATATTTTTGATTAAATTTGCACCTTCTAAAATTCCCACTCCAGCAGATATACCCTCAGTTTCAATGGGTTGTATACCATTTATATGCAGGTCATTCATAATGATTTTTGTTGAAGGGTCCATTACATTAAGAAGCTGCCAAGGTATTCTTATTTCGATTACATTATCTTTTACGATAAAATCTGCCAGAGAATTATAATCTCCGCTTTTAGGGTTTCCATTTCCAAATACAAGCTTTCCCGTTTCGTATTTACTGAAAGGTAATTTAATTTTATCCTCTGGCAAATATAACTCTTTGTTTAAACATAAATACATAGGCATAAACACACCACTATTTTTAATATTATACTCTTTAACCTGGGGAATCATATTAAGTTTATCCCCATAGATATGCTGAAAACTGTCATAGTAAGCATCTACCAATATTTGGGAGTTTTCTTTTCCATTTATTGATATAATGAAGTCAGCAGCTTTATTAAAACTGGCGCCATTATAGCTTAAATTCCCTTGATTTTGAACTGTATCTATAGGAATAACTAGGGTATCTTTATTAAAGTCAAAGCTTGAACTTTTAACCATAAAATACACATAAGCTTCATCTGATTTCATATAAAGTTCCATCTCGCTGTTTTTGTATAAGGAAGTACTGCCTTTCCAATCTTGTATATCTCCATCTATATAACAGCTACTTACCTTTTCACCTGGATCAAAGGCTAACAAGCCAAAATGTTGCTCATTGGTCTGTACATTATTCCAGTAAGGTCTTCTATCAGATAAATCTAAATCCATGGTGTTCCACGTTCTTTTAAACCACTCATCCTGAAATGAAAATATCAGTGCTCCTGCATAACCTTCTTCATATATATCCTTTAGCATAAAGGCATCCATTTCACCTTGTGCCTCTTCTGTAACATTTCCTTGATTAAATCCCATATAGATATTATCATGTGCCTTACCTCTAGAAGCTGGTATTCCAAACTCTGCCACTAAAATAGGCACCGTGTGTTCTTTTTTAAGGTCCCTTAAGTAAGCTCTATAGGTATTTATATTTCCATTGCTATCTTTGAAATTTACATAATCCTTCTGATAATTCATAGCATCAGGATAATATGGGTAAATATGATAGGATGCAAAAAGTCCTGTTTTAAAGCTATCTTTTTTCTTTATATTCTCTGTATTCACCGAAACCATATCTTCACTTGAAAGTGGTTCATTTGGATGGCTAAGCATATCTGTGGTAACCCAATTTGTGAAGCTTACTGGTCTTTGACTCTTGTAATTTTCAGTTTCATACTCTATGCAATAGTCACCAATTTTACCCAAGAAAATTTCAAAGGGTGAAGCCTCTGTGCTATATAGATACTTGCCATCAAAGTTCACTTTACCTTTGTTATTCTCATTAGTTGTAACTACAAACTCTGGGTCCCACTCTATACCCAAAACATATGCTAAAACATAAGGAGATACATCCTTTTCATAAACTCCGTAAGCATAGCCCCTTTCCTTTTTGATTGTTTTATTTCCGTGTAAAACATCAATAGCTGCTTCTATATCCTTCTTAAAGTTATTCTCAATCTGTAGGTTATAGGCATCCTTATATTTAGCTATATCTTCTTCATTAACCCACACTCCTTGAATTAGATACAATGGCTTGTCAGCTCTTTTGTTATAGTCATAAAGAGCATCGTAAAAATCCGGTTTTAATATGGTATATACTCTAATAGTGTTAGAATTCATGTTACTAATGTACTTAAACCATCTTATGTAATCTTCTTTAGTAACTCCAAACTCTCCTGGGAAATATCCGGGCTTCGCGGCCCCAACATTTACTCCTTTGATAAACTCCTTTTGCCACTTATTATCTTTGTAAATATAAAAATGTTGAGAATCTACCTTTGACATATACGCAATAGAATCTTCATCTTTAAATATGGCTTTTGTAATGCTAGTTTTGTTGAAGTACCTTTCATAACCTCCAACCCCAATTAAAATAATAGCTACTAACGCAATAAGTATAAAAAACTTTTTCTTCATTATAATTCACACTCGCTTCTTTAAGTTCCTCCTTATTATGTATAAACAAGGATTTAGTTTTGATTATTTATATTATACCACCTTTGTGTTAAGTTGTATCGTTATTATATAATAATAATTACAAATACAAAGTGCCACCCAGGTGGCAAGTGGCAAGTTACCCTTTGCCATAAATAAAAACGTTGACCATAAGGGTTACACAAAAATCCAGTAGAATGTGCTTCTACTGGATTTCATTATACTGATTATTATTATTGCTTAGCAAAATTTGAGTAACGTATATTCCCAGCACTATAAAAAGTTAATGCTATTAATATTAATACAAAAACATTAGGAAACAATATTGATTTTTCTATACTTTCTAGTGACCAATAATAGGGGGTAAATTTACTTAAGGTTACAATTGCTTTTGGAATCTTAGTTGAAGTTTCTCCAACCATTCCTCCTATATATAAGAAAAGCATTATTATCGATATTAAACTTATAACTATAGATGTAACTCCTGGATTCTTTAAAACTCTGTTAACCATTATAGCGAGGCTTATGGATATCATACTCATTAAAGCAATATTTAATACTAACACCCCAAAATTTGCAAAATTAGTTTTGAATAATAACCTCATTGTCATAAAGGAGGCTGTATACATTATAGTTTGAGTAATTATCATAGAAAGATAAATACTTCCTATTATTGCATAGCCTTTATTTGCAGTAGATAAAAATCTTTCTAATATTTTTTCTTCTCTAAGCTTCAATAAATCTGCACTTATATTACTTGAAAAGGAAATTAGTAAATACATCAACATAAGGATCGGCATAAACTCATCTGCTGATAATATACTTTTCTCCATATTATACTGCACCTTTACAACATTTTTATTTAACTCCAATTCTTCGTTTATAATATTACTATTTTTTAGTATTTGAAACTTAACTAATTCATTTATCTTCTGATCTATCTGAATTTCAAATATTTGTACGCTATTTCCCTGTTCTATTTTATAAGAGTTAATTATTGGTTTTTTATTATTATTTATTTGCTGCGTAAAATTTTCCGGTATTTCATATACTGCAATTATATTATAGTTCTTTAATGCTTCTAGGGCTACTTCCTTATTCTCATAAACACTAGGTGGTTTAATTTTTTCCACTAATTCTTCTCCTAATTGCCCTTTGTCTAAATTAATCATGGCTACTTTTAAATTTAGACTCTCACTACTTTCTTTATCTTTAGCTCCTATAAGAAAATTCACAAGAAAAACTACTGCAATAGGAAGCATAAACATATAAATAATACTTTTATAATCCTTAAAATATTTTTTACAGTTAACTAATACCATATATAGAAACTTCATACTTATACCTCCCATCTTACTTTTACTTTTACTATACTTATGCAGTACGCTACTATAGCTATCAATATCATAATAATTAGATACTTACTAATACTTATAAAAGAATCAAATAACATGCAATTTGTATAAACTTCTGAAATAATATTCCCTGGTGAAAACTTTGAAATGCTAATGAATATCTTATTATTCATATCTTTTAATGGAATAAATCCACCACCAAAAATAATATGAATATACATTAATACTATAACCACAGCATTAGCAGCATTTTTACCAAAAAATGCTATAATAACTCCTGCTACACTTGCTATTAAAAGACTTTGACATATTAATATTAATATTATATTTAATGGACTTACTCCTTTAAACGCTAATCCTGTTATTCTAAAGGACAAAATATATATTGCACCGTAAACTAAGCTTGCAAGAAAGAATACTAATAAATCTAAATTAAAAAAATCACATTTTGTCATAGGAGTGGACATAAGTCTCTTATTACTTCCATTGGATTTATCTAGATTGTATCCTGCAATACAATTTATAATAATTGTAAATACCATAAAGGTCATCAGGGTTGCTGCTTGATTTTCAAAGGAGGTTAAAACTCTTTCTCCCTGAATTATATTCTGCTTTAAGGAAGTAACTGAAGCATTTTTACTTATGTTAGTAATAACTTCATTGAATAGCTTCTCCTTATCCGTTATACTCATGGCGTTAATTTTATTAGAAATTAACATGGTTTCTGTTAATTTTTCTGAGTACTGTTTTATTACACTTTTTATAATTAATTCATTTGTTCTTGAAACTCTTTTCTTTTCATTAACCACTATAGTGGTTTCCTTTAGATTAATTACATCTCTCTCATAGCCCTCTGGAATAGTTATTTCATATTCAGCTTCATCTATAACATTGAAAATTTCTTTTAACTGTTTTATTTGAAATAATTCTTTAAAGCTTTCAGAGGTTTTACTCTTATCCTTATCTATAATATTAATGTTAATTTTATCCCGACTTACCTCTGGTTTAAAGGTATCCTTCTGAATGTTGCCCATAAGTGCAGCCATTATCAAAGGGAAGATAGAAAACATTAATAATAGTTCTTTCCATTGAGCTAACATAGCCTTAATAGTAACTCTTATTGTAGCTTTTATTCTCATTTTTCCTCCCCCTAATCCCTTAATTTTTTTCCTGTTAGTGAGAGAAATACTTCCTCTAAGGAAGCTTCCTCTACGTTAATTTTTTTAATTTTCTTGTGTTCTCTAGCTAATAGTATTAATAGTTCTTCTAAATTAAAGTTTTCGTCATCTACATAGATTGATACCTCTTCATCTTTAATAAAGCAGTCCTTAACGCCATCTAGTTTCTTTATCTTAAGTAAAAACTCGTCATCATTATTGTCCATGATGAGTTTAATTGTTCCATGAATATTTGCCATAGACTTAATCATTGATTTTGATCCAAATGCAATTTCTTTTCCTTCATCTAAAATAAATATATTATTACACAGCTGTTCAACCTCTTCCATATAGTGAGAAGTATATATTATTGTGGTATTGTTCTCCTTATTTATTTTCTTAATAAATTCAAAAATATAGTTCCTAGATTGAGGATCCACGCCCACTGTTGGCTCGTCTAGTATAAGAATTTTAGGTCTATGCATTATTGCTACTGCTAAGTTTAATCTCCTTTTCATTCCACCTGAGAATTTTTTCACCTTTATTTTTTTCTTTTCGCTTAACCCTGTTACTGAAAGAGCCTCTTCTATTCTTTCCTTTAAAAGCCTTCCGTGAAGTCCATAGAAAGCTCCAAAATACTCAAGATTATCATAAGCAGATAGCGGTTCCATTAAAGCTAGTTCCTGTGGCACTAAGCCTATAAGTTTTTTTGCTTTTATTGGCTCCTTTGCTATGGAATGCCCACCCATGGTTACATCTCCACTATTTCCTTTAAGTAGTCCCGTGATAATATTTATCAATGTAGATTTACCTGCTCCATTAGGTCCTATTAATCCAAATATATCGCCTTCTTTTATTTCAAAAGATATATTATCTAAAACTAATTTATCATCAAATCTCTTAGTTACATTTTTTACAATTACATTATTCATAAAAATTTACCCCCTTAATCCTTCTACTTATATTTTAGAAGAATTAAGGGGGTCTTACCAGTACCAGGAGTAACTGTAAAAGTTACTCAAGTCACTTTTAGCTATTTCTTTACTACTTTTCACTCTGCTATGTTGTTTTTAAATGCAAATATGGTAAGCTGTGTTCTATCTCTAAGGGAAAGTTTTTGTAGTATGCTGCTTATATTATTTTTTATAGTTCCTTCTGATAAAAATAAATTTTCTCCAATTTCTTTATTAGATAAGCCATTAGCTACTTCCCTAATTATATTTATTTCTTTATCAGTTAAATCATTATTGCTTTTTATCTCTTCTAAATTGCTTTTCTTATTATAATTCATATTTTCATTAAGAATTTTAGATGCCACCTCTGGATTTATCACTACATTTCCCTTTAAGCATCCTTTAATTGCCTCATAAATCAAATCATAATCAGTATCCTTTAAAAGATATCCTGATGCGCCATAATTTAATGCTTCATGGATATATTCCACATCATTAAAGGTAGTTAAAATCAAAACTTTGATGTTCTCAAACTCTTTTTTAATTAGCTTTGTTCCAAGCACCCCATCGCACTTTGGCATTCTAATATCCATAATCACAATATCCGGCTTACTTCTTCTGCATTCCATTAATGCTTCTTCACCATTTTCTGCAGTAGCTATAACTTCAATATCTTCATAGGTACTTAGTATCATATTCATACCTGTTCTGATAAGTTTTTCATCATCCACCAGCATTACTTTAATCTTATCCATAACTTTCCTCCTGTGCATGAATTTTAAGCTTTTCCACCTTACTTAGCTCTATCTTCACTAAAAATCCCTCTGAAGGCTTTGTTGTATAATCAAAAACACCGCCTAATTCTAGTATTCTTTCTCTCATACTCTTTAGTCCAATTCCTTCTACTACATTTCCACCACCTGTGCCATTGTCTTTTAATGAAACTACCAATTTATAATCACTAAACACCATGTAAATCTGAATTAATGTAGCTTTGCCATGCCTTACACTGTTAGATAAAAACTCCTGAACTATTCTATAAATTATAAAGGCTTGATCTGAGTTTAAAGGCCATTTTTCCTTGGTAAACGCAAGTCTAACATCTACTCCTGTTAGTTTTTTGAAATTTTTTATAAGCTCTTCAATTATTAAAATCCCCTCATAGTCCTCAAATTCTTTAGGTTTTATTTCTCTTACTGACCTTCTAACCTCACTTAAGCTGCTTTGAGCATACTTTCTTAGTTCTTTTGTTACTTCTTTCGCCACTTGTTGATTACTTTCTATGGTTCTTTCAATAGCTCCAAGCTGTACTACAATTGCTGACAATGCATGTCCAACACTATCATGAATTTCTCTTGAAAGCCTGTTTCTTTCTCTTAAAAGCGTTAACTCCTCTATGGAACTAGCATAGACCTCTAAATCCCTATTAGCAGTCTTAAGTTTTTCTTCTGATAATCTAAGCTTATCATAAAGCATTTGCGCTTCAATCTTTTTGTCACTTTCATCTTCAATTAGATATAGAACAGCAATAATAACTATTACTAAACCTATATTTATAAATTTAAATTCCGTACTTTCATTTAAAGAAAGTATTATTCCCTGTAAAATTATCACTAAATTAAAAATATGCTTCACTGGTTTCTTAAACAATATGTTACTATCCATAGCTACTAAAATAAGATAGGTAATAAGGTATCCACCAATGTATTTATAAGCAAGAACTACAAAAACAAGCTCTATTACAATGGAAATTATTTCATAAAAGCTTTTATTTAATGAAAAAAATCTTATCTGATTATTTATTAAAAATACAAATATAAATATTATCATTGACGTAGTTAAATCTATTTTATTTATAACTATTCCTGATATTATTATTAAAATTAAAAAATATCTTATACCAACAAGTAAGCTTTTATTCCTCATAATGCCTCCAAATTTAAATCTATACAAAAGTTCTTTAGGTTATTATACCATCTAAATATTGTAAATCCAAATGTATAATTTGATAAATATGATCCACTATACATCAAAGCAACCATTCAAGTACCTTCTAAAGAATAACATCCATCTAAAAAGAAGGCTCTATTGGAGCCTTCTTTTTAATCATATATTTAACAAAATTATTTATCCTTTAAGAGTTTATTTCTATTTAATATTACGTTTAATATAATTCCAACTATTGCAGCAAGACTGAGTCCTGATATTGTAACATTCTCATTTATAGGTATTCCAAGATTAATTCCTGCATATTTTTGTAGATAAGTGGTTCCAAGTCCTATAATTAACATAGCAGCTATGACGATAATAATTCCAGCATCGTATTTTTTAATATTGTTTTTCATATTTTTAACACCTATAAGTGCAATCATAGTAAACAGCATTAAACTTATTCCGCCCATTACTGGTACTGGAATTGATCTTAGGAAACCTCCAACTTTTGCAACAAATCCAAGGAGAATTGCAAAGATGGCTGTAAGTCTTAAAATTGATGGATCATAATTTTTTGTAATTGCTAGAACTCCTGTATTTTCACTATAAGTAGTGTTAGCAGGTCCACCTATGAAGCCCGCAAATAATGTAGCTAAACCATCGCCTAGTAGTGTACGGTTTAAACCTGGCTCCTTAATAAAATCTTTCCCTACCACTTGTCCGTTAGTTGTTATATCACCAACATGCTCCATGAAAACAGCAAGTATCACTGGAGTTATAATTGCTATAGCACCTAATTCAAATTTAGGGAAAGTAAAGCTTGGTATTGCAACTATAGCTGCATCACTTATTATGGAAGTATCAACGAAATTTATTGCAAGGCATACTAAGTATCCTACAATTACGCCACATAAAATTGAGATTTGCTTTAAGAAACCTTTGCCTTTAAAGTTTATTAATAATGCTGTGAATAAAGTTATTGCTGCAACCCATAATTTAACTCTTGACATATCAATTGCCACTGGAATTAAATTAAGTCCTATTAGTATTATCATTGGACCTACTACTTGTGGTGGCAGTATTTTCTTGATTTTATCAATACCGATTTTCTTAATAAGTAAAGATACTATTACATAAATAAAACCAGCTACTACAATTCCTCCCTGAGCATAAGTAAGGTCTCCATTGTTCATTTCCTTTACTGTAATTATTACAGGTATAAATGCAAAGGAGGATCCTAAAAAAACAGGCACCTTTCCTTTAGTACATAAATGGAATATGAGAGTACCTACCCCTGCAGCAATTAATGCTACAGATGGGTCTAGTCCAGTTAGTATCGGAACCAAAACTGTTGCTCCAAACATTGCAATTAAATGTTGAATAGCTAAAATAGTTTTCCTAGATGTTTTTAGGAATTTTGAACTTTCTTTCATCTTGCTAGTTTTAGAGTTATTTACCATACAGCATCTCCTT
>CALJTN010000144.1 GCA_937976175.1 uncultured Clostridiaceae bacterium
TCTAAATCACCATAAAATAGGATAAGACTTTCATTGTTTAAAGAAGCCCATTTATAATGTTTATCACATTGTATATAGAAGCCTCTTCTGTTATATAGACCTGTTAAATCATCTATAATAGAGAGATTATGTAGTTCACGATTGTATTTTTCTAGTTTTTCAACAGCAATCTGTAGTTGTTCTTCTGCTTTCCTTCTTTCATTAAGCAGTAGTTGCCTATTTAATGAATGGCTAATCTGTTCACACAGACTCTCAAAAACGTTTTCATGGAGATCATTTATAGAAAAAACAATAAACCCAAAATGTAGATTGGAAACAAATAGTGGCATGAACAGAAGCTCACTTCTCTCTTCCAAATACAAATATTTATCTGGTAGCATTTCTTGGCTAGTAAAGTACTCTGTGGATGGGTGATTTTTTTCATGACAACACAAAAATAATTTAACTTTCTCTGGCAATGGAAATGCCTTATCAGTAATATGTATTGTTGGTTTATCATACAGACATAGGTAGCATTTTTTAATAGCTACTTTTTGTGTATACTTTTTTAGTATTCTAACCAGTTCTTCAATGCATACAGTGGTATTGAAGTCTTCGCTAGTATACCGAGTTTCAATAAACATCTTTCTAAAATTGTAACTATCATAGGATTCAAATCTTGTCAAAATATTATTTGTTAAAATACATACTGAATAAAAAATATCTTCTACTAAAGAAAGTATTTCATAGCTTGTAGCTTGTTTAAGGATAGACTCTCGTAATGATAAAATGAAATTATTCCAATTTAGAGCCTGGTTTTTTATTACTAAATTTTCATTTAAGATATAATTAAGATTTTCAATAAAACTTCCCTTAATGCTTTTATCTTTGATGTCCTGCTTAAGGTTCTCTAAAAGCTTATCGAGAATGTTTTTAGTTTCCGTAAGTTCTGAAGAAGCTAGGTCCCAATTTTGCAACACCGATATAACAATACTTTCTTTATTTGTACTTATATTATTACAAAACATTTCAGCAGCTATGCGGAAATCAACATTATTATTTATAAGCTCAGCATTACTTATCATTGTTTCCTTATAAGGAAGGTTTAAGCATCCACAGGATTGTCTTACTACTAGTTCCCCTTTAATATGAGTACACTTATCTACCTGTTTGCCATCAAGTAAATCACAAATAAGTTCTGTAGCTAAAGATCCCATTTTAAATGTAGGTTGACTAACTGTAGTTAACGGTGGTGCAAAAAACTTCACTTCATCTGAATTATCAAATCCGGTTAGAGCCATATCCTGTCCTATTTTAAAACCCATTTCCTTAAGCTTTAAAGACGCACCTATTGCCATTTGATCATTTGACGCTACTACCGCCTGAGGACTTACTTTTGCTTGTTGAAAAAGCACTGCTACTGCTTGCTTGCCTGACTCCTCAGTAAAATCACCTTGTACAATAAGATTTTTATCTAAATCAATATTGTGTTCTTTTAGTGCGGCTAAATATCCCTCATATCTATTCCTAGCTTCCAGGCTTGAAGGTGGCCCTGATATAAAGGCTATGCGAGTATAGTCATGATGCTCAATCAAGTGTTTTACAACTGAATACATGCTGGACTTATTATCAAACATCACACTATGTGTATTCGTAACTTGTACAGAAATACTTACAATAGGCGTATCCTTAAACCCTGCTAAAAAGTTGTTAGATTTCTCTAAATTAATATAATTAAACAAGGAAGCTGAAGTTATTATTATACCATCAAGTTTTTTACTATTTACAATACCATAAATAACGTTATGCTGAGCTTCATCTCTCCAGGTTGAGTTTATAGATCTTCCCGGAAATATAAAAATATTAATATCCCTTTCAATGGCCACTTTTCTAATTCCTTCGATAATTAATTCCCCGTACCAGCCATCTATTTCATTTATTAAAATACCAATGGTTTTTCTTGAGTTACATAATAATTCTTTCATCTGCATCAACTCCTCGCTAAAATGACATCCTTTTATTACTTTACGTGACTAAGTCATAAGTTTACAATATCTTTTAAAGCTTGTACCTCTAAATAATATAATTGCACTAGCCTATACTACTGCAATTATATTATATATCTAATTATTCATATTTTCTATAAAATTAAAGAAAATAAATCCCCTGTACACTGATAAAAACATATAGCAGATGACTGGAATTTAACTCCTTACTATTTTTTGCTTGACCCAAGATAAGCCTCCTGTATTTTTGGATTAGCGGCAATATCCTTTGCGTAGCCTTGAATAGTTATTACTCCCTGCTCAAGCACATAGGCTCTAGTGGCTATTTGAAGAGCTTTATATGCATTTTGTTCAACTAACAAGATAGTTTTACCCATTTTTTGAATATCTATAATTATTTCAAATATAGTTTTAACTAGAAGTGGTGCAAGGCCAAGGGATGGCTCATCTAATAATATTATGTCCGGATTACTCATAAGTCCACGTCCCATGGCAAGCATTTGTTGTTCTCCACCTGATAAAGTTCCTGATATCTGTTTTTCTCTCTCCTTTAATCTAGGAAAGAGAGCATAAACCTTTTCCATGTCCTCAGCAATTCCTTTATGATCTTTTCTTAGGTATGCACCTAGCATAAGGTTGTCTTTAACACTAAGGTTTGCAAAAATCAGTCTTCCCTCTGGTACATGACATATTCCCCTTTTAACTACTTTATGTGGAACAGATAATACCTTTTCCTCCTTATAGGTTATTTCACCAGACTTAGGTTTTAAAATCCCACATATAGAATTTAATAAGGTTGATTTACCTGCACCATTAGAACCAATTATAGTAACTATTTCACCTTGATTAACCTCAATAGTTACTCCTTTCAGTGCATGTATTCCTCCATAGAAAACGTTTAAGTTCACAACTTTTAGCATCTTACTCACCTCCTAGGTATGCAAGCACAACATTGGAGTTACTTTGTACCTCAAGAGGATTTCCATGGGCAATAACACACCCAAAATTTAGCACAGTTATATGATCACAAATTCCCATTACCAAATCCATATGATGCTCAATTAAAAGAATAGAAATTCTAAACTTATTCCTAATTTCCCCGATTAGTTCCATAAGTCTATCTGTTTCATCTGGATTCATTCCTGCAGCTGGTTCATCAAGTAATAAAAGTTTTGGTTTAGCTGCAAGGGCTCTTGCGATTTCTAGCCTTCTTTGAAGTCCGTAAGGAAGGTTATTTGCCACAAAGTTTCTTCGCTCTGTAAGCTCCATGATTTCCATTAGCTCTTCCGCTTCCTTCCGGAGGCTTTTTTCTTCCTTTGCAAATCTAGTATTTTTAACCAATGCCTTGGGTAATGCGCCGAACATAATTGCTTCTGCTAAGGTGTATTTGGAATTATTATGACAGGCAGTTAATATGTTGTCATACACCGTTTGTTTTTTAAAGAGCCTAATATTTTGAAAAGTTCTAGTTATTCCAGCAGTTGCAATCTTATATGTGTCCCTATTATGAATATGATTGTCTTTAAACATAATTGACCCGGAGGTAACTTTATATACCCCTGTAATAAGGTTAAATATTGTTGTTTTTCCCGCTCCATTTGGGCCTATAAGTCCCACAATCTGATTATCTTCAATTTTAAAACTAACATCATTAACAGCCGTAAGACCACCAAATTGCTTAGTTAAATTATTGACTTCGAGAAGTGCCATTTCTACATGCCCCCTTCTTTGGTAGTCCTTAAATCTTTTTTGTTTTTTCTAGCAATCTTTTTAAATAGCTTATATATACCCTTAAAAGTTATTTCTTTCCCTCCAATTAGTCCCTCTGGCCTTGCAATCATAATAAATACAACAACTACACCATAAATTACCAATCTCCAATTTGCAAAGGATCTAAGAAGTTCTGGTAATATTACAAGTACCAACGAGCCAAGCACCCCACCTGTAATACTTCCGAGTCCACCGAATATGACTATTATGGTTAGCTCTGTTGATTTAGTTAAGGCAAACATTTTTGGTTGAAGGAAGCCTAGATATGAAGCTAAAAGCCCACCACCAATTCCACCGTAAAATGCACTAATAACAAAAGACATCATTTTAGTTTTAAATACATTGATTCCTATTACCTGAGAAGCCAGCTCTTCTTCTCTTACAGCTATCATATTTCTACCATGTCTTGAACGTACAATATTTGCCATAACTATAATAGCTATAATATCAAAAATAATTACGGTTGTTAAATTTGTTTTTAAAGGAAGTCCCGCCCAGCCTCTAGCCCCACCTAAAGCTTCAAAATTATCTAATATAAGTCTAAATGCTTCTCCAAATCCAAGGGTTGCAATACAAAAATAATCTCCCTTTAATTTTAAGGTAAACTTTCCAATAACCAGAGCTCCAAGTGATGCAATTATACCACCTACAATTACTGACAAAATAAACGGCATTTTAAGATTAACCATCATAAAAGCAGTAGTATAAGCACCTATAGACATAAATGCTGCGTTGCCAAAAGAAAACAAACCTGTAAAACCCGTTAATAGCGCAAGTCCCAAAACTGGAATCATTGTTATTCCTGCAAGGGTTAAAATTCCTTTTAAATAATACCAACTTAAATCCACTTAAAGCCCTCCTTTATGCCTTATCTTCAGTAACTATGCCCATAAGACCAGCTGGTCTTACAATAAGTATGAAAATAAGCAGTGCAAATGCTATTAGATCTCTATATTGGGATGATAAATATCCCGAAGTTATAGTTTCGATAACACCAAGCAGTATTGATCCTATAACTGCACCTTTAATACTTCCAAGACCTCCAAATACCGCAGCAATAAAGGATTTTATTGTAATGCCTCCAATCTGAGGATATACTGTATATTTCATTCCGAATAAAACACCAGCAAGGCCAGCTAAAATTCCTCCAAGCGCAAAGACTATTATTATAATACCATCTGCATTAATTCCCATTAAGGTACTTGCTTTCATATTATATGCAGTAGCTTGAATTGCTTTTCCAATTTTAGTGAAATCTATAAGGTACATTAAAAAACCAAGGCATATAGCTGAAATTACAAACATAAGCAAATCAATTCTTCCAATGCTTAGGATTCCAATTTTAATAGGTATGGCTGAAAAAATATCTGGATATGTTCTGAAGGTAGGCCCAATTGTGGCAACTACTATGTTTTCAAGGAATATAGATACCCCCATGGCTGAAATTATAAAATATAAAAATGGAGCTCTTCTATCCATTAGGGGTTTGTAAGCAATCTTTTGAATAACCACGGCGAGTACACCAGTACATAGTCCAGACAATATAAATGCTACTGGGAAAGGAAACTTTAAAAGTGTTATAAAGAAAAAACCAAAATACGAACCGAACATAATAACGCCACCATGAGCAAAATTGGAAAAATTCATTATACTATACACAAGTGAATATCCAACGGCCATTAATGCATATACACTTCCTATGGATAGTCCATTAATGAGTTGTTGCAAAAAATTTGTCACTTTTCTCTCTCCCTTCTTTCTTTAATATAGATATAAAGTGGGGATAACCCCACTTTATATTATTGCACTGCGTATTTTTGCTGAAAAATATACTCTCCATTTACTATTTTAATTATAGCAGCATCTTTATTCTCAGGATTATGAGTATCTTTACCGATAACAATCTTCCCAGTAATACCCTTCATATTTGTGGTTTCAAGTGCGGCTGTTATTTTTACCGTATCAAAACTATCTGCTCTTTTTACAGCATCTATTAACATGTTGGTTGCATCATAAGCAAGGAATCCATTAAGTTCAACATCTTTTCCAAAGGTTGATTTATATTTATCTCTAAAACTTGCTACCTCAGGGTCATTAAAATCAAGATGATTTACAAAATATGCACCCTCCACCGCATCTTTTGCCATGCTAATAAGTTGCTCTGATGGCCAACCATCTCCACCCATGAAAGTAGCTTTTATTCCAAGTTCTCTAGCTTGCTTTGTACTTAAAGCCACTTCTTTAAAGAAGTATGGCATGAAAATTACATCTGGATTAGTTGCTTTTATTTTAGTAAGCTGTGCTCTGAAATCAACATCTCCAGTTTTAAATGCTTCCTTACTAACTATTTCTCCGCCCTTTTCAGTAAAGGTCTTTTCAAAGAACTCAGTAAGCCCTTGTGAATAATCATCTGATACATCGTATAGTACAGCCGCTTTTTTTGCTTTTAGCACATCTGCAGCATAACCCGCCGCCGCAGCGCCTTGATAAGGATCTATAAAGCAAACTCTAAAATTATAAGGCTTAACCTTACCATCAACAACTGTAACCTTTGGATTAGTTGCAACGGTGGCAATATCAGGTACCTTCATCTCCTCAAGTACTGAAGAAATAGGAATTGCTTGCCCACTTGCATTAGGCCCTATTATACCAATAACCTTGTCTTGCCCAGTTAATCTTTTTACAGCATTAACTGCTTCCGTTGCATCTCCTCTAGTATCATAGGCTATCAACTCCACTTCCCTTCCTAGAAGTCCTCCGCTTTTGTTAAGATCATCGATAACCATTTTTACAGTACTAGATTCACACTGTCCCCATACAGCTTGATCGCCAGTAAGTGATCCAATCCAGCCTACTTTTACTTTGTCTGGAGTTGATGCAGTTGTGGCACTTTCATCTTTCCTTCCACAGCCTGTTAATCCTATTGATAAAGTAAAAAGACCTATCATAAGTAACGCAAGTGCTTTCTTTTTCAAAACTATTCCCCCTTTATTTTGATTTTTATACAATATATGGATATTATATTGAGTATATGATTTTTATCAATTTATGTCAATAGTTAACACATATTTTAGGGTATAAATAATGCGTTCACTAATCTACAAGCGTGAATATAGTAATTGTACTGTATTAATGATGCTCCACTATTTCCAGCCAAGCAGGTGAGCAACTGCATGGTCTATTATCTTTGGAGTTCTATAAAACAAATCTTCTTTGCATACTCTTTCCGTTAGTTTATGAAAATCTTTCCCCCAAGGTCCTATGTTTATACAAGGCATTGAAACTCTTTCAATGCAATCTATAGGTATTTCGTAGTAGTGCCCATATAAAGGCATACTTTCTTCTAAGATTTTTATAACATTGCTACTATTTTGGATTGAGGTATAACTAAGGTCAGAAATTCCAGTAAAAAATAACTCTGTTTTATAATTCTGACCAAA
>CALJTN010000145.1 GCA_937976175.1 uncultured Clostridiaceae bacterium
AGTCAGTATGCTAGTCTATTTCGCACCATACTGCGTCGACAGAACCATTGGATAGAACAACTATCCGCAGGATCTGTCTCCTTGTCTGATGCGAAATATCCTTCGCATCTTTGACTTGTTATTTTCTTTCATATGCCTAAGAGGTTTTAAAAAAGCAGTGTAAATTTCACATAGAAATTTACACTGCTTTAAAATTATTATTTATTATTTTTAACCCTATTTGGCTTAGCCTTAGGTTTAATTACTACATCCTTCTTCTTATCCTTTTTCGTACCAATACTCACAGGCGTTGGTTTAGTAGCAACATTCCTCTTTTTCATGAAACCGGATAAGTCCATAAACCATAAAAACAAAATAACAAATATACCTGGTATTACATAGTTAGATATATATCTTGGCATTTGTGGCCATATAATCATAGGAACCAAAAATATTACCATAGCTACAGCAAGTACTATCCACTTGCTAACATTTATCCTATGTAGTACATAAGTTTTTAAAACATTATATAACATAAGACCAACTATAGAAAATACCACAATACCAAGTATTTGTAAAAAAATATCCATTTTATCCCCTCTTTTCTATAAATAAACCTATATTATATATTATCAAGCATTTCTTAATATATATCAATAGTTTATCCAATAATTATGTATTTATATTTGTATTTGAAAAAAGTTTATGCTAAAATACTTGTGGGTAGTATCTGGTAAGAACTGCACCTAATTGTTTAACATATTATTAATAATCCACAAAGGTGGCTTATTCCACAATGGTGGCTTAGTTTATTTTTTCTGCTCATATCTTTATGAATGGGACAGCTATACAGGAGTCTTCCAACCTCAGATACCTGAGGCGTTTTTTATACTGTATAAAACTGGAGGCGATATTATGGTTATCGGCTTTATTGGATGCGGAAAGGTAGGTTTTTCTCTTGGAAAATATTTTTCTATAAAGGGAGTAACTTTATCTGGATATTATAGCAAGCTTTACACTGACGCTATAGAAGCATCTGAATTTACTAATTCAAAAGCTTATGAAAATATTAATGATTTGGTCAAGGATAGTTCAATGATTTTTATTACTACTCCTGATGATTCCATTCATGAAGTTTGGCAGAAAATATCAACTTTAAACTTAGCAAGTAAAATAATATGTCATACTAGTGGTTCCTTAACCTCTAGCATTTTTTCAAATATAAACAATTCAGATGCATTCGCATACTCAATTCACCCTATTTACGCGTTTTCCCATAAATATATATCCTATAAAAACTTACAAAAGGCTTATTTTTCTATAGAGGGACCAGAGCATCATATACATACCCTTAAGGATTTCATTCACTCTTTAGGCAATAAATCTTTTGTTATTGATGAAAGTGATAAGGCCCTTTATCACTTAGCAAGTGTCACAGTATCAAATTTAGTTTTATCTTTAATTAATACTGGCTGCAGTTACTTAAGTGACTGTGGACTTAGTGAAGAGGATGCTCTAGACGCGTTACTTCCCTTAATCCAAAATAATATTGATAACATAAAAACAAGTGGCTTTATAAGTGCTTTAACTGGCCCTGTTGAAAGAAATGACTTAGGCACAATAACCCATCATATAGGTGCTATTCCTAGAGATGATGTACAATTATATAAGAATTTATCACTAAACCTACTATCTTTATCACAAAAAAAACATAAGGATAAAGACTACAGTAATCTTAAAGAATATCTAGAAATGCAGGAGGATGATTAATTGAAAAATTCTGTTTCAACCTTTATATCCGCAAAAAAATCTGGTGAAAAATTAACAATGCTTACAGCTTATGACTATTCCATGGCAAAGCTTATTGATGGATGTGGTGTTAATGGAATTCTAGTAGGAGACTCCTTAGGTATGGTTTGTCTAGGTTACAAAGATACCCTAAGTGTTACTATGGATGACATGCTACATCACACTAAAGCTGTTGTTAGAGGTACAGAGCATGCTCTTGTGGTTTCCGATATGCCCTTTATGTCTTATCAACCTTCATTATATGATGCAGTAAAAAATGCGGGAAGATTTATACAAGAGGCTGGTGCTGAGGCCGTAAAACTAGAGGGTGGTGCTGTAGTTTGTCCGCAAATTCAAGCTATAGTAAGTGCTCAAATCCCTGTAATGGGTCATATAGGACTTACTCCACAATCTGTTAATATGTTTGGAGGCTTTAAGGTTCAAGGGAAAAATAGTGCTGATGCAAAACAACTTATTGAAGATGCTAAAAAAATAGAAGCAGCAGGTGCCTTTGCCATTGTGCTTGAATGTATCCCTTCAAAACTGGCTGATATTATATCAAAGGAGGTTTCTATCCCAACTATTGGCATCGGAGCTGGTGGTGGTTGTGACGGCCAAATTTTAGTATATCAAGATATGCTTAATATGTTCTCAGACTTTAAACCTAAGTTCGTAAAAAACTTTGCAAATGTTGGGGATCTTATGAGAGATGGATTTAAAGCATACATCAAAGAAGTTAATGAGGGAACTTTTCCAAGTGCAGAGCACTGTTTTAAAATGGATGATGAGGTCTTAAATAAATTATATTAGCCATATTCTTAGTTTAGAAAGGAAGTGAAGCTGACAAAATAACGTATACTAGTTGCACCTTATTTTGTCTATAATAAATGAATATTGTAAAAACTATTGAGGAAGCTCGTAATCAAGTGAAATCTTGGAGAAAAGAAGGCTATAGCATTGCCTTAGTTCCAACTATGGGATATTTACATGAAGGCCATACAAGCCTTATAAAGCGTGCTGCAAAAGAAAATCAAAAAGTTGTAGTAAGTATCTTTGTAAATCCTACACAGTTTGGTCCAAATGAAGATTTAGATTCCTATCCAAGAGATTTATCTATGGATACAATTTTATGTAAAGCCGCAGGTGCTCACTTGATTTTTGCTCCAGAAGCCTCAGAAATGTATTACAGGGACGCTCTAACAAATATCAGTGTAAAAGAACTTACAAGAGGTCTTTGCGGTGCTAAAAGAGCTGGACATTTTGACGGAGTATGTACGGTGGTTTCAAAACTCTTTAATATAGTTCCTGCTGATAAAGCTTATTTTGGTGAAAAAGACGCACAGCAGCTAGCAGTCATAAAAAGAATGGTAAGAGATTTAAACTTTGATATAGAAATTATTGGGTGTCCCATTGTACGTGAAGACGATGGCCTTGCAAAAAGCTCACGCAATACTTATTTATCACCAGTAGAAAGAGAAGCAGCTTTGATTCTAAGCAAAAGCTTAACTATAGGCAAAGAAACATTATCCCATGGTGAAAAATCTGCAGAGATTTTAAAAGAAACCATAAAAAAACAACTGGAAAGTGAAGCTTTAGCTAAAATTGATTATATAGAAGTTGTAGACGCTCTGTCCTTAACTTCTATAGAACTTATTGATAAACCTATTCTTGTTGCTATAGCAGTGTTTATTGGTAAAACAAGATTAATAGATAATTTTATATGGGAGAGTTAACAATTAATAATTGTTATGTACTCTAAAGAGAGATGCAGGAGGTAATAAATATGGTACTAACTATGCTAAAATCTAAAATACACAGAGCAGTTATCACAGAAGCTAAATTAAATTATGTAGGAAGCATAACTATAGACAAGGCACTAATGGACAGTGCAAATATACTTGAATATGAAAAGGTTCAAATCGTAGATATAGACAATGGAAATCGATTTGAAACCTATACTATTGCCGGAGAACCTGGTAGCGGAGTTATGTGTATAAATGGTGCTGCTGCAAGATGTGTCCAGCCTGGAGACAAAATAATAATTATGACTTATTGCCAGCTTAATGAAGAAGAAGCTAAAAAATTTAAACCCACTGTAGTATTTGTTGACGAGACTAATAATGTAAAAGAAATAACCCACTACGAACGACATGGCGAAATAAAATAATTTTTTTTATAATGCAGTAATAATTTCTCAAAAATTGCAAACAATAATGCAGAAGACTTTAAAAAGAGGAGATGTATACATTGAAAGCATTAGATATTACTGCACTCGTATTAGTTATTATAGGAGCTGTAAACTGGGGTTTAATTGGATTTTTCCGATTTGACCTAGTATCGAGCTTATTTGGTACTGGTACAGCATTTACTAGAATTATTTTTGCTCTAGTAGGTATCGCCGGCCTATACGCTTTATCTTTCTTAGGAAGAGATAGAGGCGTAGACAGAGATAGAACTGAAGTTAAATAATTTCTAAATAACTGTTAGAAAAATATAAAGGAAGCTGAAGTTTCAAATTCAGCTTCTTTTATATTTAAGCGATTTTTCTTGTAAGATCCTTAATATTGATATTGCAATAAGATAACCTTATTGTCAAATAATAATTTAATTAAACCTTAATTGAATCAATGTAGTCTTACCTGTAACTCTTATTACAATTAAGCTATAGGAATCCTTTTTGTTTATATCTTGTATAATATTTGAAAAATTTTCATCTAACATTATTAAGCCTCTGCCTGTCTTAGTTTGAATTTCATAGCCCCTTGAGGATTTTACTATAAACAAATTCTCCCACTGCTGAGGCTTATATTCACCAAAATTCACTTCAAAAATTATTCCTTGCTCTTGGAGTAATCTTATCAAAGTACTATACTGATCTTGTAATATATCTTTTTTAAACTTTAATTTTTCTATAGATACATTATTCAGCTGGAGCAGCTTATTTTGCTGGACTAATTTTGCTTCATATTCTTTTTTTCTAAGTTCCAACTTCTTAATTTTATTTTCAATATTGTTCAAATAATAACTATTATTATTTTTTTCCATTATTACTACCTTGCCTTTCCTAGTATTTTTTAGGTAGAATGTAGTTGAGGTGATTATATATGAACAAACTCGTAGATTGGATTAACTATATCTTAAAATACCTAGGTAAAAAAATAAAAGTATATGTAATTTCATTTTATAATAAAATACACTTTTTAATCAATAAGAATTTTACTTTAAATAAAATATATAAGCCCATTATAGAAGAAAAAACTAACAAAAACAAAGAACTACAAGAAGCTTTAAATCTCTTAATTCATAAAAATAAAGCAGATGAAACCACTATATTAAAATTAGAGTCAGAAAATGAATTACTACAGGCTAAGATATCTATAATACAAGATCTGTTAACCAAAAGACATAATTAGATTATGCTCTTTCATGGTGAAATGCAGTTAACCAATCAATAATATACTTACCTTTGGTTAATACTATAATAAGAAGCCTTGAAATAAATAATACCTGCATATAACTGTTTAATTATTATTTATTTTAAAGTACCTGACATAACAATTTAAAAGCGAGGTGTTTATTATTGTTTGATAGTATGTACGAAGATAAAATATATAAAAATTTATTTAATGGTAGCTGGGTTACTTCTAAGAATACTATAGATATTTTCTCTCCTACTGATAACAGTTTAGTAGGTAAAATACCTGCTATGAGCAAAGATGAAGTGGAAACGGTTATTTCAAATTCAAAGGATGCTCAAAAGATTTGGGCTGAGATGCCCATTAACTCTAGAGCATCCATTCTTCATAAAGCCGCTGCCTTATTGGATGAAAATGTCGACTACTTATCTTATATTATGCAAAGAGAAATTGCCAAAGATAAGCACTCTTGTATCTCTGAGATAAAAAGAACTGCAGATTTTATTAGATTTACTGCTGATGCTGGTAAACATCTAGAAGGTGAAACTATAGGTGCAGATAATTTTCCTGGTTTTAAGAAAAATAAAATATCCTTTGTAACCAAAGTGCCCGTAGGCACCGTCCTTGCAATTTCACCCTTTAATTATCCTATTAATCTGTCTGCAGCTAAAATTGCTCCAGCCCTTATTGGTGGAAATAGTGTAATCTTAAAGCCCCCTACTCAAGGCTCAATTAGCGCTCTCCATCTTGCTTGTATTTTTAACGAAGCTGGTTTACCCCGGGGAGTTTTAAATACAATAACAGGAAAAGGTTCTGAAATAGGTGATTATTTAGTAACCCACAAGGATATTAATTTTATAAACTTTACTGGAAGTACTGAAGTAGGAAAACATATAGCTGTAATTGCAGGTATGGTTCCTATGATTATGGAGCTTGGTGGTAAGGATGCAGCTATAATATTAAGCGATGCAGACATTGAAGGTGCTGCTAGGGATATTGTTACTGGGGCCTTTAGCTATTCTGGCCAAAGATGTACTGCGGTTAAAAGAGTTTTAGCTATGGATGATATTGCAGATAATCTTATTAGCGAATTAAATAAAAACATAAAATTACTAACAGTAGGAAGCCCTGAAGATGGCTGCGATATAACTCCTCTCATAGACAATAGATCTGCAGACTACGTTCAAGAACTCATTGATGATGCCATAGAACATGGAGCTACTTTAACCTGTGGAAATAAACGAAATAAAAACCTGCTTTATCCAACCTTATTTGATAACGTTACAGCGGATATGCGATTAGCTTGGGAGGAACCCTTTGGTCCAGTGCTCCCAGTAATTAGAGTTAAGACTATTGATGAAGCTATTGACATTGCTAATAAATCTGAATATGGTCTTCAATCATCTGTATATACTAAAAACATTGATGATGCCTTTAACATTGCTAATCGACTAGAGGTTGGTACGGTGCAAATTAACAATAAACCTGAAAGAGGACCTGACCATTTTCCTTTCTCTGGAACAAAAGCCTCTGGTATGGGTACTCAAGGTATAAAATATAGTATTGAAGCTATGACTAGATCAAAAGCCACAGTTTTACTCATAAATCCATAGAATAATGAAAAAAGCAACTTTTAATTAAAAGCTGCTTTTTTCATTATTTAAATTATTCTGGATTATATTTTGTACAACCTCTGCAATATCTGCTTTTTCTTCCTTTGACATATCATCAACATATATAGGTTTACCAATTATAAGCTTAGCACTAGCTTTCTTAACCTTACCATTATTACCTTCCATAGCCTTATGAGTATCATAAACTGTTATAGGTACAATAGGTACCCCTGCCTTTGTTGCTAGCCTCATACTCCCCTTCTTAAATTCCCCCATATTATTACTCCTACTTCTAGTGCCTTCTGGGAAAATAATCATAGAATACCCATTTTTTAAGTTTTCAACACCTTCTGAAATTGCCTTCAAAGCTTCTCTCGGATTCTCTCTATCCATAAATACAGAATGAATTTGCCTCATCCAATAACTCATTATTGGTATTTTTTCCATGTCCTTTTTAGCAATTGCACCAGTAAGTCTATTGGTGTTAGCTAATATGGCTGGTATATCAAAATTACTTTGATGGTTTCCAACAAAAACACAAGGTTCACTAGGTATATTTTCTTTCCCTATGACTGTTAGTTTTAAACCTGCAATCGTAAGTACAAAATTAGACCACTCTGTAACCATCTTAGCTAAATAAGCCTCTGCCTCTTCCTTAGTTTTATGTTTTCTAAGTCTATTAAATTTTACTTTCTTAAAGCCAGTTCCTATTAAATTAATAGTAAGACAAAAATAAAAATATATAGTTCTCATATCTCAATTCCTTTCGCACTCATCAAATTGAATTACATATATAATTATACTATTTAGTAAGTGCTATTTCAAACTTTTCCTTAAGCAAGCTCACCACTAAGTAATAAGTTTTATCCTTTCATATTGATATTTTTTCACATAAGTGGATACAATTATTTATGTGGAAAAACATCTTACATGGAGTGCTTATATAGTACTTAAGTAGTTATAAAAATATGTTATAGGAGATTATTAATATGATAAAGAGCCCTTTAATAAAATATATCTTACTTTGCATTTTGTTAGTATTTGTAACTTTAGGTTGCAAGTCTACAATAAGAACTAGCATAAATTTAGAAAATAATATGGTTACTCATTTTATTGATGTGGGCCAAGGAGATTGCATCCTCATTCAAGTGAACAATAAAAACTTATTAATTGATAGCGGTACCAGTGATTCAAAGGAAAAAGTGATTAGATATTTAAAGAACAACAATATTACTAAACTTGATTACATTATTGCAACTCATCCCCATGAGGATCACATAGGTGGCATGTCTAGTGTGATTAAAAGCTTTAAGATTGGTGAATTTTATGCCCCTAAAGTTACTTCTTCCTCCCAAGTATTTGAAGATATGATTAGATCCTTGAAGAGTAAAAATTTAAAGATAAAAGTAGCAAAAGCTAATGTATCTTTAGATTTAGGGCCAAATACCTCTTGTATTATGCTATCACCTAACAAAACTAACTATAAAGACATTAATAATTACTCCTGTACATTAAAGGTATCCTATAAAAACTCAACTTTTTTATTTACAGGTGATATAGAAAAACTAAGTGAGCAGGAACTTTTGCACAAGGGTTACCCTTTAAAGTCTCAAGTACTTAAAGTGCCTCATCACGGTAGTAATTCATCAACCTCCCAGGAGTTTTTAAACAGTGTTTCTCCCCAAGTTTCCGTAATAAGCTGCGGCGCTTATAATAGCTATGGACATCCAAGTAAAGAAACTATAGATAAGCTAAAAAAGCTAAATTGCACTATTTATAGAACTGACTTAGATAAAACCATTGTACTAGTAAGCAACGGCACAGACATAAAGAGATTTCAAGGAAATTGAGAGCCTACTTTCTGTTCTATGTTTCCTTGCTTTTTTTATTTCTTATAAAAAAAAGAAATATACACTACTATACATAGATTTTATGTACGTAGCATATATCCCTCTAAAGTTTGTCTACATTCCAAAAAAACTGTTTAATATAAAAGCAGTTTATCTATTTCCAATCTTTATCTATAAT
>CALJTN010000146.1 GCA_937976175.1 uncultured Clostridiaceae bacterium
TTTTTAAAAGTCTATCTACAATTCCCATGTCTTTTTCATATTTTAGATCTTGTCTTAACAGTTCATTTTCACTAGTTAATTGTTGTAATTTATTTATTAGTTCATTTTTAATATCATCCTCGGATATTTTCTGTTTTATCAGCTCCTCATATTTACTAGTAAGCTGTTGCAGGCTAGTCTTTAATTCATTTATTTCTACATCTTTAGCTATTTTATCAACTTTAACCATTTCTAGCTCTTTTATAGAAGCTTCTTGTATTTCAATTATTATGCTTAATTTCTCCTGAATTTTTTTATTTGAACTTGTAAGCTTAAAGAAATTATTCTCAGTTTCCTCTAGGATCCTTAATTTTTGTTGGTATTTTATTTGTAAACCTATTAGTTTTTTTTGTAAGTTTTTATTAGTCTTTTGTAGATTTAAAATCTCTTCTTGAATACCAATTTTATTTTCTTCAACATCAGATTCAAGCCAAACTGTGGTTTCTGTCTCACTGGCTTCTAAATCGCCACCTTTAGATGGATTTTTTACATATGGGGGTAATAATAAGTTTTTTTCTGGAGGATTAGTCCCAAGTATATATTTGCACTTTATCTTGCTATATTTGTTATTTAAAGATAAGTATTTATACATTGAGATTTCATCATTTAATTGTGTGTAATATCTATAGGGTTCAGTCCATTGGTTTTCATAAGAAGAAGTTAAAACATCTTTCTCTTCAATCCAAATTGCAGAAAGCACTCCACTAATCTCTACTAGTAGAAAATTATTTGGCTCATCAAAACTCTCGTGAATTTTATAGCTTCTCATTTTTCCATCAGGTTCAATTAATACATGCTCTAAAAAATGTAAAGAGCCTTCTTTGGACAAGTTCATTATATTTATTCTATTAAAATTAAGTAAGGTGCAAAAATTAATGTTATCACCAGTAATGCCATATAGTCTTCTTGGGATACTCCACTTATTACTTTTATATTCTACAAAATTTATTGATACTTCATTTTTTTCACGCCTAATGAATATTAAGTATATATTATCATTATCTAAATTTTGTACCTCATAGTGCCTAGAGACCTCACTTAGAAATGGTATAGTATCTATAGTATTAAATAAATTCTCACTCTTATTTAAAGATAAATGTATTAACGAACATTGGCTTTGATTTTTGTTATTCTTTTCAATAAAAAATATATGAATTAGCTCGCCCATTGTAATTGCATTTAATTCACTCATTTCATAAGCATTATTTTCAAAACCATAAATAGTTTTTCCAAACCATCTATTATGTTCCCATACACAATACTTAAGATTTCCTGCTCTGACACTATATATGATGTAGATTTTGTTGTTTATATCAAAATTAACTATAAAATCTACTACCTGGCTATCAATTTTGCTTTCTTTACTCCACTTATCTTCTGCGTACATAATACTATACATAAGCTCCATATTATCATTTACATAGAATCTCCATAGGCAATCTTCACTGTCATAGAATAAACATGAATTACATACTCTCATAATCCTCATCTCCTTATAGAAATTATATTTTATCTTAAATTAATATATGACCTAATAATTAATCTTGGAGTACATATGTAAAGTATTTTCATAATATACAATTAAATCATCATCTTCGCTGCTGCAATATTAACTCTTAGAAACTATTTACTTTAATATGCAAGTATTGTAATCACAATTTATATCAAACTGCATAGTATAATATAAGGAACACGAATTATAAGTGTATCACTTAACATAAAGGAGGATAATTTATGGCTATTACTCGTGATGAGTTTATTCCAAGACCTGGTATTGTTAACAAACAAGGACACCTTCCTGATCCATCAGAACTAGTTTGCATTGAAATACCAAAAGTTTTCGACCAGTGCCTAATTAAAAGATGCTTAGTTTATGCTTGCGGACCAGATACCATAGGTACAGATGAAGAATTAAGAAGTAACCCCCTTAATAATCCAAGAATATTTTCAGGATGCAGGGATTTTCAACTAAAGCTTTGTTCCGTAGAGAAAATTCCACTAATGAAAAATCCTAGTTATAAAAAAGTAATAGTTTCTTTTGTAATCTCGTTTTGCGCTGATTTCATAAATTCAAATGGACAGACAGAAAGCGAGTTATTTGAAATTAATCGTACTGAAGTTATATCAAAACTATATTGTCCAGATTCAATAGCACAAATATCTGCTAGCTTTGTGCCTACTGGTAAATCCAAGGATCTTGATTGTGAGATTGTAAAACTTGAAATGGTAGCAGAATGTTTAGATGGAACTTTCTTTAGAGATGATGATTGTAATAATTATTTAGATATAACTTTAGGCTTCCATCTTATTGTAAAATGCGAGTTAGTTGTTCAACTATTAATTCCTGCATATGGTTATTGCCCAGTGCCTCAGCAATGCGAGGAAGATCCTGAAGAAGATCCATGTGAAAAGTTCGATAGAGCACCAGTTCCAAAATTCTTCCCAGATCAAATGCTTGAACCGTTATTTGATAATGAATGTGAATACGATAGATATAATAACTAAGTGAATAAAAAAAGTCTAAATAACCATCACATATAAAGATTTAACTCATATATTGTAGTATAAGAATTCTAAAATATTCTACTTATATAAGCATTCTTATAGAATTCTTTGTACTCAATTATGTATTTAAATTTAAGGAGGAATTAATATATGAATTCAATGTCAACAACTCGTTGTAATAATGATAGAGATGATACTCATAGAAACTCCAGAAAAAATGAAGTTCTATTAAAGTGTAAAACTTCAAACTCAGCAACAGTTACAGCAAATACCGATGATGAAGTTACTAGAAGAATTGCCACTCTTACTTTAAATACCGATAAATTTTGTATTCCATGTATTAAGTTTGAATTTTCAACTAATGTAATAATCACTGGTGATACTGCCAATACTAGAGGTGCAACTATTAACTTCCAACTATTTAGACTTTGTAGACGTGAAACTGTTGCAACCCCAATTGGAAACGAATGGACATTCTCTGGTGGATTCTTTCCACCAGCAAGAACAACCGCTGATGTTGTTACTTTCATAGTTTGTGATTGTGATTGTGATTGTGATTGTATTAAAGACGATTGCTGCACCTATTTTATAGAAGCAACTATTATTGCCGACGCTGCCGGTGCTAGCCCTGGAAGTGCAACAGTAACTTTTAACAATTCAACACTTTCAGCTTTAGTAGTGGAAAAAATCATCCATTGCTGCTAGTAATATAACATTTAAGGGCTCTGTAAAAAGGGCCTTTTTAAATTTGCAAAAAAATTGTAACTTTATCTACTTATTTTAATATTATATAGCAAGTAATTTCTTAATAGAATAAACAATATAAAAATATTAATTTTATCAACAAAGCTATAAATTAAAAGGAAGGTTTATATGATATATTTAGATAATGCAGCTACCACTTTCCCTAAACCCCCTAAGGTTTACCAGGCGATGTTTGACTATATGGAAAACTATGCTGCCAATCCCGGAAGAGGTGCCCATGACATGTCAGTTATTGCCTCTACGAAAGTATTAGAGACTAGGCAATTAATTGGAAATTTATTTAATATAGATGATCCATTTAATATCATTTTTACAAGCAACACCACTGACAGTTTAAATATTGCAATTAAAGGTATATTGAAAAATGGAGATCATGTTATTACTACAGTATTAGAGCACAATTCTGTACTAAGACCTTTAAATAAGTTAAGCAAAAATGAAGTTACGACTACTTTCTTGGATATGGATGGAAATGGATTCATTGATCTTTCAAACTTAGAAAAATGTATTAAAAAAAATACAAAAGCAATTATAATTAACCATGCCTCTAATGTAATAGGTAGCATCCAAGATATAGAAAGAATAGGTGACCTAGCAAAAAAATACGGAATTATTTTCATAGTTGATGGAGCTCAAAGTGCTGGAGTAACAGAAATTGATGTAAAACGCTTTAATATTGACCTGCTTGCCTTTCCAGGTCATAAAGGACTACTCGGTCCACAAGGCACAGGCGGTTTATATATTGCTCCTGGAATTCATTTGGAGACTTTTAAAGAAGGTGGCACCGGAAGCAATTCTTCCTCCTTTGAGCAACCTGATTTTTTGCCAGATAGATTTGAGAGTGGAACCTTAAATACTCCTGGTATTGTTGGTCTTGGTGAAGGTATAAGTTATATATTTGAGGAAGGTATTGAAAATATAAGAAGAAAAGAAGAGGCTTTGACAAATTATCTATTAATAGAACTTTCAAAGCTACCTTTCATAAAAATATATGGAAATAAATCAATAGAGCATCGCTGTGCAGTAATTTCTTTTAATATTGAAAATATGGACAGTTCCATAGCAGGTTATGAACTTAATAAAAGAGGTATAGCTGTAAGAACAGGATACCATTGTGCACCCTTAATTCATAAAGCTCTTGGTACTATTAATTATGGAACTGTGAGAGTTAGTTTTGGGTATTTTAATACCTTTGCAGAAATAGAGTGTTTAGTTAAATCATTAAAGGAAATATACAACAAAAAATAGAAAAGGAAGCTTTCGATTTAAATTGGAAGCTTCCTTTTTTATTCTTTTGCACCTTTAATTATTTAGGATAAAAACTTATAATGGAATTAATAACTATTGAAAGAGGTTGATTAGGATGAATAGATGTGATTGGTGTGGAAATGACCCTTTATATGTAAAATACCACGATGAGGAATGGGGAGTACCCGTCCACGAAGATAGAGTGCATTTTGAGTTTCTTGTTCTTGAATCTGCTCAAGCAGGCTTAAGCTGGATTACCATATCACAAGTTGCTTTAAACATAAACGCTAGTTCATAATTCATCTTTTCATTTCTAATGTAATTTTAATGTTCTACTAATATAGCTTTAATCCTCCTATACTATAATAAAAATATAGAAAGTAGCTACTAAGGTAGTTAATAAAAATATAAAGGATAATATCAAATAATAATTGTTATTAATCCCAAATATAAATGAGGAGGAATTTATATGTCAATAAATTTAGAACAAATTGATGAATTACGAAGAAGAGCTAATGTAAGCTATGAGGATGCTAAAAGCGCCTTAGAACAAAATGAAGGAAACATTATTGAGGCCTTAGTATTTCTTGAAAAACAAAACAAGTTTAAGCCTGAGGAGAAACCTTGTAGCGAAGGCACCTTCTTCAAAATGATAAAAAACCTTATTAAAAAAGGTAATGAAACAAAATTAATAGTAAAAAGAGATGATACTGTGGTATTAAATATTTGTGTAACGCTAATTATTATATTAAGCATAGTAGCTACACCCTTAGTAATCGCAGCGCTAATAATCGCCTTAGCAACTAATCATAAAATAAGAATTTACAAGAAAAATCATGAAGATCTAGAAGTAAACAAGATTTTTGATAAGATGTCTGTTGCGGTTACTAAAGCAACTGCAAAAATTACTGAAGAAATGAGAACTGAATAAAACATCTGTAAATAAATAACCTACATTTTTCTAATGTAGGTTATTTATTTTAAGCTATAAGCTTTAAAATATAAATGCAATTTCCTGTAATTGTTTGTAAAATAATATATAATAAAACTAGCATTAATAAATTGAAAAAGCATAATAGCCTAAAGCTATTTTAACATAATATATTTTGGAGGTAGATTGTACATATGAGTGGACATAAAATTTTAATAATTGAGGATGAAATAAAAATAGCACGATTCCTTGAGCTGGAATTAAAGTATGAGGGTTACAATGTTTACCAATGTCATGACGGACGACAAGGCTTAGATAAAGCCACTAGTGAGATTTTTGATCTCATAATCCTTGATGTTATGCTACCTTCCTTAAATGGTATGGAGGTGTTAAGGAGATTAAGGCAAGTGTCTGCAATTCCTGTTATAATGCTTACTGCTAAAGATGAGATAATGGATAAAGTTATGGGTCTTGATATAGGTGCGGATGATTATATGACTAAGCCCTTCGCTATTGAAGAACTACTGGCAAGAATAAGAACAGCCTTAAAAAAGACAGCCATGCTCAAAGGAAGCTCAACTGTGTTATCTATTGGGGAATTAATCTTAAATTTAGATCAGCATATGGTTACCTTTAGAGATAATACTATAGAACTAACTAAGACAGAATTTGATCTACTTAAATATTTGATAGAGAATAAAAATATTGTTCTTTCAAGAAATAAAATTATAGACACAGTATGGGGATATGAATACATTGGCGACACTAATGTGGTAGATGTATACATTAGATATTTAAGAAGTAAGATAGATGATAGATTTAATAAAAAGTTTATTCATACTGTGCGAGGGGTGGGATATCTTTTAAAAGATGAGTAACTCAAAGTTTATCTTAAAATTTATATTACAATGCATAAGGTTTTTCTTCAAGTCAATATCAATAATACTAAGCTTTATGCCAAAGTTATTAAAAAAATTAACTTATAGTATTCATAAAGGATTAAGATTTTCAATTAGTTTTAAAATGACCGCCGTTTATACTCTAATCTTTTCTACTATATTGTTTTTATTAAGTGTAAGTTTAATTATAGGATTTAGGCTTTTTCTCTTAAATGAATCTAAGGAGGAACTTACTAAATATAGTAAAGTTGCTGCTAGTTATATTAATTTAGATAACGATATTCAGAGTCTTAACATTGATATTTTTTCTAATATAGACTATGTAACCTTGAGTGTTTTTGATGAAAAAGAAATTCTTATTTATTCTACTAACAAGGATAATAAGAATATATATTTTCATAAAAGTCCCTCACAACTCCCCTTTACTAATGATTTAAATCAACAATTCGTTTTTGTTACTAATAAACTTCTACTTAATGATAAACCCTTTTTTCTACAACTTTCTAAAAATATAGATAAGGAAAATGAATACTTTAGCATTTTTACTTCAATTATTTTTTTTGTAAATATATTTTCTTTAGTTGTCACCTTAGGTTTTGGTTCTAAAACTAGTAAAAAAATGCTACTACCTATAAAAGACATGACAAAAATTACTAAAGCCATTTCAATTAATGCCTTAGAAACTAGGCTGAATGTTAGTATTTCTAAGGATGAGCTAAAAGAGTTAGCTGAAACTATTAATAAAATGCTGGATGGCATACAATCTTCTTATGAACAGCAAAATCAATTTGTATCAGATGCTTCTCATGAGCTTCGAACCCCCATAGCTGTAATAAAAGGTTATGTAAATATGCTATACCGTTGGGGAAAAGATGATAAAGAAGTATTAGATGAAGCCATAACCGCTATTAAGAGTGAAGCTGAGGATATGCAACAATTAGTAGAAAAACTTTTATTTCTTGCAAGAAGTGATAAAAATACTCAAAAGATAGAAAAAGAAAATTTTTATATTAATGAATTGGTAGATGAGATTATAAAAGAAACAAAATTAATCGATACACACCATGAAATTAAAACTGAAGTAAATGAAGCTGTCCTTATTTACGCAGATAGAAAATTACTTAAACAAGCATTGCGAGTTTTCATTGATAATAGCATAAAGTATACTCCTACTGGTGGAAGTGTTAAGTTAAATAGCTATATGAAAAAACCGAATTTAATCATTGAAATTATAGATACAGGCGTAGGTATTCCTAAAGAGGATCTTCCCTATATTTTCAATAGATTTTATAGATGTGACAAATCAAGAACAAAGGAAAGTGGAGGAACAGGTCTTGGTTTATCTATTGCCAAATGGATTATTGGCAAACATAACGGATCCATTGTTGTTGAAAGCAGACCTGAAATAGGAACAAAGATAACCATTGGGCTTCCCATAAAAAACAAATAGTAATTCAAAAAACAGCAGTGAATTTTTATACACTGCTGTTTTTCTGTATATTAGTTGAATAAACTTTTGAAGAATGACTTTCAAAGTTTATCTAATTAGTTAATTTATTTTTCAAAAACATTTATATACATTTGCTTAAGTTCACTGATTAATGGATATCTTGGGTTAGCACCTGTACATTGGTCATCAAAAGCCTGCTCACTCATATGGTCTAGTGTAGCGTAGAATCTTTCTTTTGATATTCCTGCTTCACTTATTGTCATAGGAATGTTAATCTTAGCTTTTAATTCATCAATAGCTTTAGTTAATAATTCTATCTTTTCATCTTCTGTATTTCCACCTAATTGTAAATAGTCAGCAATTCTTGCATATCTCCATTTAGCATTTGGATATTTGTATTGTGGGAAAGCCGTTTGCTTTCTTGGATTATCTACAGCATTAAACCTTATGACTTCGTTGATTAGAAGTCCATTGGCTACGCCATGTGGTACATGATGCTCTGCCCCTAATTTATGCGCCATTGAGTGGCATACCCCGAGGAATGCATTAGCAAATGCCATACCAGCTATAGTTGAAGCATGTGCCATTTTTTCTCTTGCTTTTATATTTGTTGTACCTTCATTGTAAGCCTGTGGTAAATATTTAAATATTAATCTCATTGCCTCTAAAGCTAGACCATTAGTATATTCTGATGCAAGCACTGATGCATAAGCTTCTATAGCATGAGTTAATGCATCTATACCTGACGCTGCTGTTAAACTCTTTGGCATATTCATCATAAGCTGCGCATCTACTATGGCTATATCTGGTGTTAACTCATAATCAGCTAATGGATATTTAACTCCACTCTTTTCATCAGTAATTACCGCAAATGGAGTAACCTCTGAACCTGTACCTGCTGAAGTTGGTATTGAAACCATCATAGCTTTTTCGCCTAATTTAGGGAATGGATACACTCTCTTTCTAATATCCATAAATCTCATAGCTAAATCTTCAAATTTAACTTCTGGATGTTCATACATTACCCACATAATCTTAGCTGCATCCATTGGTGATCCTCCACCAAGTGCTATAATTGTATCTGGATTAAACATTGCCATTTCTTTAGCACCTTTTTTTGCTGTAGCAAGGGTTGGATCTGGTTCTACATCATAAAATATCTTAAAGTCTACTCCGATTTCTTCTAAAATGCTTGTTACTTTATCTACGTATCCTAGATCATAAAGAACTTTATCAGTAACGATAAATGCTTTCTTTTTATTCATATCTTTTAATTCTTTTAATGCTACTCCAAGGCTACCATATTTGAAATAAATTTTTTCAGGAACTCTAAACCAAAGCATATTTTCTCTCCTCTCAGCTACACTCTTCACGTTCAATAAATGTTTAACTCCGACGTTTTCTGATACAGAGTTTCCACCCCATGAACCACAACCTAGTGTTAGTGACGGTGCTATCTTAAAGTTGTATAGATCTCCTATAGCACCTTGAGATGCTGGCATATTTACTAAAACTCTTCCCGTTTTCATAGCTGCACCAAACCTAGCTATTCGGTCTTGCGACTTAGTTCTGTGTGTGTACAAGGATGAAGTGTGACCAAAGCCTCCAAGTTCAACAAGCCTTACTGCCTTTGTTAAAGCTTCATCGAAAGTTTTAACCTTATACATAGCAAGTACTGGAGATAATTTTTCGTGTGAGAATGCTTCTTCAGGTTCTACAGATTCAACTTCTCCTATAATAATTTTTGTTTCTTCTGGAACTTTAACCCCTGCCATTTCTGCTATATTGTAGGCTGACTTACCTACAATATTTGCATTTAATGACCCGTTTTTTAATATTACTTTTCTTACTTTTTCTACTTCATCTTTTTCAAGTATATAAGCTCCTCTTTCAGCGAACTCTTTTTTTACTTCATCATAGATCTCTTCCATAACTATTACTGATTGTTCCGAAGCACATATTACACCATTATCAAAACTCTTAGAAAGCAAAATGGAATTTACAGTCATTTTAATTTCAGCCGTTTCATCAATAATTGCTGGTGTATTTCCTGCCCCAACTCCGATAGCAGGTTTTCCTGATGAATAAGCAGCTTTAACCATTGCTGGTCCACCTGTTGCAAGTATTATATCAGCTTCTCTCATAACAACCTGTGAAAGCTCTACGGAAGGCTCATCTATCCAAGCTATAATACCTTTTGGTGCGCCAGCTTTCACTGCTGCATCTAATATTATTTTAGCTGCTGCAATAGTAGACTTTTTCGCCCTTGGATGTGGTGAAAAGATAATACCATTTCTAGTTTTTAAGGATATAAGAGCTTTAAATATTGCTGTAGATGTTGGATTTGTAGTTGGCACAACTGCTGCTACAACTCCTATGGGTTCTGCAATTTTTGTAACACCAAAAGATTTATCTTCATCAATAACTCCACAAGTTTTTTCATCTTTGTATTGATTATATATATATTCGGAAGCAAAGTGGTTTTTTATAACCTTATCTTCTACAATTCCCATACCGGTTTCTTCTACTGCCATCTTTGCTAAATAAATTCTTGAGTTATTTGCTGCCATAGCTGCTTGTCTAAATATCTCATCTACCTGTTCCTGAGTATAAGTGGAAAACTTACTTTGCGCTTCTCTAACCTCTTTGATTCTAATCATTAATTCTTCAACGTTTGTAACTTTCATATTCTACACCTCTTTCATAAAAATAGCTTAAATAGGTCTAATATTTTCGCAATAAATTTTAACTAGCTAATTGAAACAAATTTCACCTAAATGTCTTAAAATTTTTGTGCTAAAATGA
>CALJTN010000147.1 GCA_937976175.1 uncultured Clostridiaceae bacterium
AAAAATTTACTTTTACTAAAGTAATTAACTGGTTTAACGAAATATTATTTCGTTTCTTTACCTATTTCTCTGTTTAATTTTCAAAGACCAATTTGTTATTTACTGTTCATCGCCAAGTGACGACTTCTACTATATTACTAGGTATCTCTTATTTTGTCAACTACTTTTTAAAACATTATTTAAATGTATTTTTAAAGTATTAAATGTTAACCTATTAAGTTTTACCTGCATCGTTACTCACTCGCAGCGACAAGGAATATCTTATCATATGCACCTATAGCACATTCATATTCATCCTGTAAATACGACAATTACATATATCATTCTCTATAATACTACTAAATATTAAGTTTCTTTCATACTGATACACTAGGGATAGTATACCTTATTTTATTAATAACATGCTCAAATGCCTGAACTATTTTTTCGTTACCCTAACAAACGTGCCAATTTATCTTTAAATATAAGTCGATAATTTCTCATCGACCTATATTGTATTCTAATTATATAATCACCATTTACTTATATTTAAAGGGAACCTATTTAATGTACTTCACTAAAAAAAACTTCAACCATGTCTTTTTTGCACTGAAACCCTAGAGCTTTTAATGAATTTTGTAATGCTAATAGGGTATATGCTACTTTATCTTTTTTCGCATTTTCCCCCATATGGCCTATTCTTATTACTTCTCCCTGTAGATATCCAAAGGACCCAGCTATAAACACATTAAATTCTTTAAGCATATATTTTAACAATTCTTTGTCGTTTATGCCATTAGGTATTTCTATAACTGTTACAGTATTAGAGTACCCCTCCTTAATATATAAATTAAGGCCCCCCTGAGTTATAGCTTTTCTTGTAGCTTTACTAATAGAGTCATGCCTGGCAATTATCTCTTTATCTTCTAATATATTATCAATAGCTTGTCTTAGCCCAATAATATCACTTATTGGTGGTGTATATGGAAACCACTTATCATCGTAATAACTCTTCCATACAAGCAAATTGCAATAATAAGAAGCTATTGGGCTTTTTCGCTGCTCCATAGATTTGAAAGCATCTTCACTTATACTTAAAAGTGTAAGTCCCGCTGGAGCAGAAATGCACTTCTGTGAGGCACCTAGTGCTATATCAATTTTCCACTCATCTACTCTTATATCTTCTCCACCCATGGCAGCCACACTATCTACTACAGTTAGTATTCCTCTTGCCTTCAATAAATGGCATATACTGTCTATGTCGTTTAAAACTCCTGAAGGTGTATCGCAGTGTACTACAGTGGCATACTTGAAATCATTATCTTTTTCTAGAAACTCTTCTAATTTTAACGTATTTATCTTATGTCTTCTATCTCCCTTAAAGAAGACCACTTCTCCACCGTACATCTTAACAAAGTCGGCAAACCCCTCTCCAAAAATTCCATTATCGATTACTAATACTCTATCTCCAATCTCAGTCAGTGAGGCGCATGCAGCCTCAAGCCCAAGTATGCCTTCACCACTTAATACTCTAATACTATTCTTGGTCTTTAAAAACTCACCAATTTTTCCACAAGTTTCTTTGTAAAATTCATAAAACTGCGGATCTAAATCTGGATTAGTAGTAGCTAGAGCTCTCGCCATCCTAACATTTTCTCTTACCTCCGTAGGTCCCGGAGTCATTATTTGAGGTACTTTCATAGTTTTCACTCCTTTAAACTGTAATTTGTCCTATTATATTAAAAATTATATCACTATTAACAGGTTCCAAAGGTGTATCCATACAATATTACGTGTTGAAAAAAGTTTTAATCTAAGTATAGAAAAAGTAGATTAGTGTAAAATATTATAAACTAGGTAATATAATACGCTAAAAGGTTAATATTCCTTATCAATCGAGGTGAATATCACAGTAAATAGCATTACCTATTTACTTATAATAAACATATGAATGATTTAGAAAGTATCAAACTCAAAATTAAAACTATAACAGAAAACTATAAGGATGATTTTACAGGCGGGTGGATTACAGGTGGTGGCCCAATACCTGCAGATATACTATTTGTAGGTGAAGCTCCAGGTAAAACGGAAATTGAAAAACAACAACCCTTTGTAGGTATGGCTGGAAAAACCTTCGAGAAGTATTTAAATCTAATAGGAGTTTCTCGCAAAGATATAAGAATAACCAATGCATGCTCTTTTAGACCTATTAAAAAGAAAATAAGTTCATCTGGTAAAGTTAGTATAAGTAATAGACCTCCTAAAGAATCCGAGTTAGCTCTTTTTAAAGAAGTATTAGATGATGAAATTTCTCTTGTAAACCCTAAAATAATAGTTACCTTAGGGAACATTCCTCTTAAAAGGTTAACAAGCTTCAAAACCATCGGCCAGTGTCACGGCCAGCTATATTTTAACGTTGAACTTGCAAAACATGTGTTTCCTATGTACCACCCCTCTTCCCTTACCTACAATAGAAGCGATGAATTTCTTAAAATATATGAAGATGATTGGCAAAAACTTAAACAGGCTCTAAGAATCTAGTAGTAGGAATTTAAAATATTTATTTTTCCGGTATATTTTTTCACGTATTTGGAGATATTTACACTATAGCTGGCCTTACCATATTCTTACATGAGGCTAACGCAAAATTTATAGTGGGTGAGAAAATATGAAAATGAAAAATAACCTTATTAACTTTAAATTCTTATTACTTATAGTTACTTATAGTGTGCTTTTCATAATATTAATTATAAATTCTATAACCTTCAATACTATAGACTATAGTGATTTTAAAAAAACAAATTCTGAAATAGTTACATCTCCCTATACATCCTCAAATTCAAATAAACCACCTTATTCCACAAACTTATCACTTAGTGGCAGACAAACTCCTACTTTAAGTCGTGGATATACAGGCGAATTTAACAAAGATTTTTCACAAAAAACGGAGTTTAATAATTATGAAGATGACATATATACACTAAACGAATCTGCTCTAATTGATAGCTACCATAAAAGGAAAGCCAATATTAGCATAAACTCTATTACTGTTAACAAAAAAGAGGTCCTTAATGCTCACTTACCAGATTATTTAATGTACAAGAATGTAAATGTAACAAACTTAAGGGAATTTTTAAAATCAAAAAACTCCCTTTTAGCTGAAGAACCCTATCTTTCAACAATAATATCTGTTAGCGAAGATTTTAATCTAAATCCACTTGTCATGTTTGCTATTACAGGACAAGAACAATCCTTTGTACCTAGGAGCCATAAAAATGCTAATAAGATTGCTAATAACCCCTTTAATGTATTCTCTAGTTGGAAGAAGTATAATACTAACATTGAAGATGCTACCACTATCGCTGCAAGAACCGTGGTAAATCTTTGTAAAAATAGACCTGATGACATAGACGCTCTTACTTGGGTCAATCGCAAATACTGCGAGGATGAGAATTGGTCAAAAGCTGTTCGCTCTATATTTAAACAACTTGAAAATAATGTTTCCTATTGGAAATAAATTGTTCTTTCTATAAAGATATCACCATATAATTTAATTTTTATATGGTGATATCTTTATTTTAATTTAGTTAGGATTTTATTTTAGGCTCTGTTTTTTTGTATATGACAGAATATACATAACCAAAAATGCTGTAAGCCCTCCAGAAGTATCTATTAACACATCGCTAAAGGCAGGCCCTCTGCCTGGAACAAAAGCTTGATGGAGTTCATCTGAACATGCATATAAAAACACGATTAATATGGACCAAATAAAAACTTTGATATCTGAATTTTTCTTTGTATTTATAGCCCTATATACAAGAACATACAAAATAAAATATTCGATAAAATGAGCTGCTTTTCTAACTATAAAATTACTTAAGGCTCCAAATATGCTATTCAAATCCATACCAAATAGCTCAAAGACATATATAACAAACTTGTTGTTTTCCTTTGATACGTCTCCAGCCTGATTGGAAAACATGAATATTAATATCATCCACCCTATAACTAAAATCCAATCTATATATTTCTTCTTCATATAATTACACCTCAAGTACTTCACTAAGACTTTTTTATTATCTTGATTATGATTTAATTGAAGATGCTTGTCAATATTTCTCATCAAAAATCATTCAACAGTAGCTATCCGTAGCAATTCTATGAAATATCATTATAAACTCGTATAACAGCGTTAGTTGTCCCTTTTCAGTATAAGTTTAAATATATTGCGTATTGAGTTATTTGTTACTATATAATATAATAACATTAGTGGTTGTATATGTTATTGTATTATTCTTATATAATGATTTAAAATATTCTTTGTATAATTTAAAAATACAGTTAATACCATATAAAAAAACCATTAATAATATTAAGGGGTGTTATATTTGGAGAGAAAGATTATTAAATCTATTTTTGGGGGAGTTATTGTTTTTTTCATTGCAGTACTTGTTCTTTCAGGCATCTTCACTGTAAAAACAGGGGATGAGGCTGTGGTTTTAAGATTAGGTAAACATGTATCAACTCATGTTAATGCAGGTTTAAAATGGCGTATTCCTGTAATCGATAAGGTATACAAAGTAAATATTAGTGAAGTTAAAAGATTAGAATTTGGTTTCAGAACTACAAGTGAAGGAAGTTCGAAAGCAAAACCTGAGTTTGAAGATCAGCTTTTAGAGTCCTTAATGCTTACTGGAGATGAGAACTTAGTAAATGCTGAAACTATAGTTCAATACAAAGTTAAGAATGCTGAAGATTTTTATTTTAATGTAGATGACCCTATAGGAACCTTAACTATAATATCAGAATCTATAATTAGAAGGTCTATCGCAAACCATCCACTGGATGAGGTGTTAACAGATAATAAATTTGGCATACAGCAGGAAATAAAAGATGAACTTCAACAAGTTGCTGATAAATACAGATTGGGTGTTGCAATTACTGCAATTCAATTACAGGATGTAAATCCTCCAAAAGAAGTAGATGCAGCTTTTAAAGATGTTGCCAGCGCAAGAGAAGATAAAACAAGTTATATTAATGAAGCAAACAGTTATAAAAATGAAATAATTCCTAAAGCTCGAGGAAATGCTGCAGAAATGATTAATAAAGCAGAGGCTTATCGTGAACAAAGGGTAGAAGAGGCCAAGGGTGATGCATCAAATTTCACACAAATCCTAGCAAAATATAAACAAGGTAAGACTGTTACAAGAACTCGTATGTATTTAGAAACCTTAGAAGAAATATTACCTAATATTGATAAATATATTATGAGTGAAAAGGGTGATACGCTAAAATTATTACCTTTAAATGAACAAGTAACTGTACCAGTTAAGGAGGGTAACTAATATGGATGTTAAACCTATAAATATTAAACCTGTAAATGTTAAAGGCATAAGAAATATTAGCATTGGTACTATAATTTTGCTTATTGTTGCAATTTCATTCTCTTCCTTCACCTTTACAGTAGAAGAAGTTAATCAAGCAACAGTCACTAGGTTTGGAGAGGTAAGAAAGATAGTAGTGGATGAAATAACTCCTCAGCTACAGAAAGAACTATCTCAAAATAGCAAATTTAAAAAAGTAAAGATTGTAGAAGGAAAAGGATTGTTCTTTAAGATGCCTTTTGTAGATACTGTCACTAAGTATAATAGCAGACTGCTTACCTATGATACAGATCCTAGGGAAGTAACCTCAAAAGATAAGAAAAAACTCATATTAGATAATAATGCACAATGGCAGATTACCAATCCATTGCTTTTTAAAATAACCATGGGTAATGAAACAAATGCTCATACAAGACTAGATGATATAATGTTCTCTAAGATGAACGAAAAAATTGGACAAACGGAAGCCCATGTACTCATTGCAGATAAGGCTTATACAAACAAAATGTTAGAAGAAATTGTTAAGGACGTAAATGAAAGTCTTTCTGGCTTTGGTATGAGCGTACTAGATATTAGAATAAAGAGAACAGACCTTCCAGTGGAGAACAATCAAAATATATATAATAGAATGAAAACTGAAAGGGAGCAGAAAGCTAAAGAATATCGTTCTGAAGGTAAGGAAGAAGCTCAAAAGATTAAATCTGATGCAGATAAACAAGCTAAGATACTTGAAGCTAAAGCTTATAGCACCTCTGAAACCATTAGAGGTGAAGGTGATGCTTCCGCTACTAAAATTTATAATGAAGCTTATAATGAGGATCCTGAATTTTATGAGTTTTATAAAACGCTACAAACCTATAAATCTACTTTAAAGGATAAAACTAAAATTATTATTGATTCAGATTCTCCTTTTGCAAAACATTTATTCGGTAATTAGTGTTTATATGAAAATAAATTTAATTCCATTTAACACAAGTTGTATGATTGATTTAATGTTCTCATAACTTACCATAAAATTATTCATTTTGCATGTTGACAAATACCATCTTGCAAGTTAGAATAGTTATAAGTTATTTTTATAAAGACTGTGACGAGAAGAGTATGTATAGGAAGTAGTTAAAGCGAGTGGATGATAGTGTAAGTTCCATGCGAAGCCTATATTGAAGAACATCTCTGAGTTTCCAGCTGAAATCCTTGTGAAATTAGGTGTGGACGGAGCCTAACCGTTATATATAGGACAGTATCGAAGCTTTGTTTCCGTACTGATTATGAGTGAGCTTTTATAGCTAATTTAGGTGGTACCACGGAAGTTTAACCTTTCGTCCTAGAAACTAGGATGAAAGGTTTTTTGTTTTTTTGTTTCAATTATGAAAATATAGCACGGCCATGCTAATCACTGTAAAAAAATTAAATAATTATTAGGAGGTTTTATTTATGATAACTTACAAAAAAGAACTTGCAATTCCAGCTGGATACAAACCACTACTTGGATTAAAACAAACAGAAATTGCTATTAAACAGGTAAAGGACTATTTTGAAAATAGAATAGCAAAAGAGTTAACTCTTACGAGAGTTTCTGCTCCTCTTTTCGTAAAGTCTGATACTGGAATAAATGATAACCTTAACGGTATTGAACGTGTTGTTTCCTTTGATATGAAAGCTTTAGCTGATACAAATATTGAAATTGTAAACTCCTTAGCTAAATGGAAGCGTATGGCTCTATATAGATATGGTTTTCAGGTAGGAGAAGGTCTATATACTGATATGAACGCAATAAGACGCGATGAGGATTTAGATAATCTTCACTCTATATACGTGGATCAATGGGATTGGGAAAAGGTTATTCTTAAAAAAGAAAGAACTTTAGATAATTTAAAAGAAATAGTAACCGGTCTTTATAGAGTTTTTAAAGATACTGAAGATCATGTGCACAAATTATATCCTCAAATAGAAAAATTCTTGCCTGAAGAAATTTTCTTTATAACTACGCAAGAACTTGAAAATTTGTATCCTTCACTTACTCCAAAGGAAAGAGAAGATGCTATATGTAAAGAAAGACTTGCAGTATTTATAATGCAAATTGGAGGTGCCCTAACATCTGGTGAAAAGCACGATGGTAGAGCTCCTGACTATGATGATTGGTCACTTAATGGTGATATAGTATTCTGGAATCCATTACTAGAAAGATCCTTTGAACTTTCCTCTATGGGAATAAGAGTTGATGAAATCGCACTAAGAGAGCAGCTTAAAATAGCAGGTTGCGAGGAGCGAAGTTCATTGGAGTTCCACAGTCTATTACTACAAGGAAAACTTCCATATACTGTTGGCGGTGGTATAGGTCAATCTAGAATATGTATGTACTTTCTAAATAAAGCTCACATTGGCGAGGTTCAATCTTCAATATGGACAGATGAAATGATAAATGATTGTATGGATGCAAATATAATTTTACTTTAACAACATTTGAAAAAAGAAAATCCTCACTTACTCATAAGCGGGATTTTCTTTTTTCATAAAATCAAATATTATTATTTAAATTTTACTGCTGTACCATAAACAATAACTTCAGCAGCACCCTGCATTATAGCACTAGTCGCATATCTTATATTAATAATACCATTGGCACCCATACCTTCTGCTTCCTCAACCATACGTTTTGTTGCTATGGCTCTAGCTTCATTCATCATCTCTGAGTAACTTTTAATTTCTCCGCCAACTAAAGTTTTAAAACTGCTTAAAATATCCTTACCCACATTTTTTGACCATACTACTGAACCTTTGCAGATAGACAGAGTTTCTATGTCTTTACCAGTAATATAATCAGTATTTACTAATATCATTTTCCTCACCCTTTCTTATTTCCTTTATTCTTTCATACATGTTATAAATTAATGCTCCTATAATACCTGTAAAGATAATTGCTGCTAGTGGTACTAAGAATGCTGGTCCACCCTCTTCCACCATTGCATAAAATATACCTATAGAATAAATTCCTGCTATTATAACAAAAATCAGTGTTATAAATATAGTTATAATGATTTTCTTCATTTTAACTCCCTCATCCCAAAAATATTTATTATATATATTATATATGAAATATTAAAGAATTAGAATATCTATAATCTATTTTTTTCATTATAGGTACTTTATAATACCAGCCCCCTTATTTTATGAATAAATTTAAACTAATTTAATTTGAAATATTTTGGGCCACATCTTTCCTGTTACAAAAATGCTATTGCTTTGTTTGTCATATGCTATTCCATTCAATGTATCTGAGTTTTTATATTCTTTAGGGCTTAATAATCCCTTAAGGTCTATCCACCCAGTTACCTTCCCACTATGGGGGCAAATTCTAGCAATTCTGTCACTTTTCCATATGTTGGCGTAAATTTCTCCTTGGATAAACTCCAATTCATTTAGCCTTGTAATGGCCTTATATTCATCATGAACTTTAATACTATATACCTTTTTGAAGTTTTTAGGGTTTAAAAAGTATATTTCAGCTGTACCATTGCTCATAATTAGGTGCTCATCATTGTGAGTAAGACCCCAGCCTTCTGTATTATAGTAAAACTTACTCTTTAAATTGAAGCTATCCTTATCGTAAATAAAACCCATATTAGATTTCCAAGTTAACTGAAAAATTTTATTATGGTAGAGTGTAATTCCCTCACCAAAGTGCTTTTCGCCGAGCTTGTGCAACTTTAAAATTTCACCCGTTTGTAAATCCACCTTACGTAAAGTAGATTCATTAAACCCTCCAGTGCTTTCATAAAGAACTCCGGACTCATATACTAACCCCTGAGTAAAAGCACTGACATCATGTGGATAGGTGTTTATAATATTGTAAGAATATACTGGAATACTATTGAAATATACCATAACCCTCACATCCCCTACATATTTATGTTTTGTGATTATTATATGTATATTTTAATATTTCTGTTAATGTAAAAACTATATCTACCTGCTATCCGAAAAATTCAGGTGTTTTCACATGGTCTGCCCTTATTGCTTTTCTCATTATAGTAAGATCTATAGTTTGCTTATCTTTATCAAAGGAACAAGGATACTTAGTGCCACATTGATCACATTCTACATATTCCTTAAAGCAGGTCTGCTCTCTATTATCAAATAAAAATGGAAGATTTTCTGATTCTTCATCATCTATATTCGCACTTGCTATATCTATTTTATATGTGTAGAGATAAGTGGATTCATGTTTCATTTCAAAATTTTTACCGTTACATTTTGGGCATATTAGTGCTTCATCTATTTTCAATTCATAACTCCCTTTCTATATTAGTATACTTATAGTATTTCTTTATTTTTCTCACATATTCTTATTATTATTTAGACTTAGAGTTTTATAGTGTTTTTATATATTAAATGATAAAATATGTATTATAAGTAAATTAAAATCTAAACATAGTAAAAGGGGGACTTTTAATGAAAAGAAAAACTAAACGTGCACTTTTAATCTTAGGACTTTTAAGCATTTCTATGCTTATGGTTGCCTGTATGCCTGGTAAAGGTTCTTATTCACAAGCTAAACCTGCAAATTTTTTATCTGGTATTTGGCATGGATGGATTGCGCCCATCTCTCTAATTCTTGCTATTTTTAATCCAAAGCATCGTATTTATGAAACTATAAATTCTGGATGGTGGTATGATTTTGGATTTTATATAGCTATTATTAGTGGCTTTGGTGGACTTTCTTTAAGTCGTAAAAAGAAAGCAAAAAAAGAAAAGTAAAACTATTGCACACTGATTTTAAACAAAATATTGTATTAACTTATAGTAATATTAATGGTAGACTAGTTATAAATGTATATACTTTTAATAAGCAAAATCAAATTTATTATTAACCCTTTATATAGACTGTGTTGTATTGTGTTCTTCACATCTAGATCAGTGTGTATTATAGCTGTGAAAAGAAGATTGGAGGTAAACCCTTGATTAATACTAGAAAACAAATAAGTACATCTATTTTAGAATCTCAAAATTTATTTGAGGATCTATTTGTTCCTGTAAATAAGAGGCAGGGGTTCGTCAAGTCAAAATCCCCCAATATACCTATTTATTTTTATAGGTATATTGGTACTTTGGAAAATAAAGAACTCTATTATGAGAATTTACATAAACTAAATAATGAACTAACTTCCTTTAAAAACTTATATTTGAATTTTACCTCTGGAATACCAGTGAAAATTTTATCTACGTCCATGGCACCCCTATCCTGGGGCGGGCTTCTTAGTTCTAATTCACTGGAAAGAACCAATTTCGTTAGTACTCTTAAAACTAAAGGCCTATTTCCAAACTTTAAAAATAGCTTCTTTAATGATTATGTTGAGAATAGCTTTGATGAAACCTTAGCTCTCTATTTAGCAAATGAACCAAATATCACAGAGACTGTAATGAAAAATTTTGCTATTAAGTTTTTAGGATGGATACTTGAATTCACTCCAAAACTATTACATAACGCTGATTATACTTACACTGCACAACAAGATATTATTAATCCCAAGGTGCTTTTTTATGGTGAAATAAAAAAACATGAAATATACTTTTTAATATTTTTATCCAAACTTGGTTGCGATGTACTATATATTAATTCTCTATCCGATATTGACTTTCAAAAGGTTGATAGAGAAAATGTGTATTCAAGATTCATTAAGTTACCTAACTCCGAACCATTAACAGCCTTTAATTTTAATATTAAAACTAATACGAAAACTAATAGGGAAGCTACCACTGAATTTAAAGAAACTATTATTAAGAACAATCCCAGTGTTATAGAAAGTACAAATCATGTTTCAGATGTGTGCTTTAAGGATTCTATTAGTATTTTACTTAAAAGCAGTATGAATATATTTAATGATTTAATTTTACCTAGCAATAAGAGAATTGGCTTTATAAGTGGGCCCGCCCCTTTTATCCCAGTATATTTTTATAGATATATAGGAATAAAACAAAATGAAGAGGAATATTATAACGACCTATTTCGGTTAGACAAAAACCTTAGTATATTAGAAGGATTATATTTAAAACTTACAGACTCTATTCCTATACGTTCTAATGCTAAGTTGATGACCACTACTTTAAATGTATGGCAACATGTGGATCCCTTTAATCCCTCGCTAACTACTAAGCTTGCTTCATTATTTATGGAACACAAAATTTTTCCCACTAATAATGCTACTTTAAATTGTTCTATGGCCCGTAGTTTTAGTTATATATTAGATTTATACTGTAAAGAAGAGAAGGGTTTAAATTTATCTAAGGTTAGAAATTTTTCTTTAAAAGTACTTTCCTGGATCCATGATTTTGTTCCAACCCTTGTGAAGCACTTTGACTTCCAAAATACTTCCTCAGGTGAAATTGTAAACCCTAAAGTTATATATTATGGTGATATTAAAAAGCACGAGCTTTTGTTCTTAGTTTTTTTATCTAAATTAGGCTGCGATGTTTTATATATAAATCCCTCCTGTGATAGACTTTTAGAACTCACAGAATGTGCTGAGCAGTTTTCAAAAGGCTTCGAGCTCCCATATAAATCTGCCTTAAAGGAGTTTCCAAAGGAAGAATTACTCATAAGGCAAGAAACCATTGCTCTAAGAGCCTCAAGGGAACTATCAACTGCTCTTTATACGGACCAAGATGGTTTTTATAAACCTTGGCAATTTGAGGATTATAAAACTCATCCTTCAACCCTTACAACTACCTTTCATGAGCTTAAAATTTTATGGAATGAACCTTCTAGTTTACGTACAGGATTTAAAGTAGAGAATAAAACAGTCTATATACCAAACATCTTCGCTAAAATAAGCGGTGTGCATTGTGATTTAACTTTATATTGGAAGGACTTTTTTCAATTAAAATCTTCAGATAATACATTATTTATACCTGAAATTCCTTTTACTAATATATCTTACTCCAAAACTGATTTATACTCCTTAGCTTTTGTGCTTGATAATAATGGATTTATTGATAAACAGAAGCTACTAACCCATAACTGCTATAAATTTTCTTATTTAAAGACATCTCTGCAACATATTATTTTAGAAAAAATAAATTACTTAATGAAAACAGATATGTTAAAAAAGACTGTAGATAAAGAATTCAAATTAAAGATTTTAATGACTGTTTTAAACATTGATAAAAATATACTGCAACTAATTCAGCAGTATGATTATCCATCAAAAATACCTAAACTTCTTATCTATGATAATACTGAAAGTATTTTTAGTGATGAGGACTCCATTATATTATGCTTCTTAAACTTATTTGGATTTGATATTACTATATTAACTCCCACTGGTTATAATAATATAGAAGAAAAAATTAAGGATAAATTCTATGATATCCATAGATTAGAAGAAGTAAACTTCAATTTACCTCTGCCTAATTTTAATGATGAAAAAAAATACACCAAAGAAAAAGGCAAAAGCTTCTTATCTAATATTTTTAATTTTAAATAATTATAAATATTATGCTTAAAAAAATTAATAAGCTACACTTAAAAATATATAAAATAGCAAAGAAGGAACCTTAATAATCCTAGGTTCCTTCTTTATTTTAATATAGGATTACCATAACCTTAAGTAATGAATTATTAAATAGTCTCTATTCCATAATTATTACATAAGGCTTCTAGACCTCCTCTAAATCCACTACCTATGCAATTGATTTTCCACTCATTTTTATATCTATATATCTCCGATACTACTATGGCTGTTTCTACAGATAAGTTTTCAATAAACTTATAATTTAGAATCTCTTGCTTAGTGTCACCAGCTATAATTCTAAAATATCCATCTGATACTTGTCCAAAGTTTTGAAGTCTTTCATTTGCTTCATATATAGTTATAGTAAAAGCCAATTTTTGAATATGAGTGGGTATTAGATTTAGATCTAACTGTATGCTTTCATTATAGCCTTCCTTAAGAGAAGTATTATGATCCTCTTTAATAACTATTCCACCACAAGTGCTTTTAGTGTTTTCATAAAAAACAAAATCTTTTTCTGATGTCCTACCACTTATATCTACCATAAATACTGATGCATCTAGGTCAAATTCTCTATGTCCATTTGAGTTTATATTATAATCTAATGTCACAATTAGCTTTGAAAGATTTTTTGCATTCTCATTTAAGCTTAACTTTTGCCCTTTTCCTAATTTAATGCTTTTTTTAATATCCACAAGGTTTCGCTTTTCCATATTCATCCTTGGCTTTGATGGTGAATTTACTTTAGGGTCAGCACTAATTTTAGGTTGTACATTGTTTAATTTTTGAGAATTCTGTTGATTTGTGCGCTGATTAACACCTACTGATAGTGTTGAATTATTTTCTGGTTTAATAGTAGTTTCAACTGTTAATTTTCCATATTGTTTCTTTTGAGATGTTATCTTTTTATTACTATTATCAATAATTATAGCCACAAACTCGCACCCCCTAATCTATTGCAATTTTAAGTCCTGAGGCTCTTTCACAAGGCTGAATAATTACAGTTTCTCCACGCGAATTAAATTCTAGCATATAAGATTCACCAGAGGTTTGTCCAAGGAAAGTTTTCCAATTTACATCAGTCTTGAATTGAGGATCAGCGCCTGTCCAGCATACTACTGCATCAGGATCCACAGTGCAAGGTGTTTCTAGAATAATTGGGTTTCCATTTGTAGTTATAACTACCTGCGGATTATTTCCTATGGCTGTTAAATTGGATGTGAACATTCCCTTTTGAGATATTACACCTGAGCCCATAAATCTAACTCCATATTTGCACCCCTCAGTAAAAGCAAGTAAATTCTCTCCCTCAACTCCTATACTCTGTCCTGACTGAAGAGTAATTATGCTAATGTGTTGTGCTCTGTTTGCCATATAATAATTGCCCTTTCCACTTACTTTCATAATAGGGATATTCTCTCCTGTAAGCTTTCTAGCCGCTAGATTCATAACAGACTTGAATACACTTTGAGTATTGTTTGTATCTAATAATACTTTCTCTGACGTAAAACTACCCGTGTAGGCAACCATAGCACCTACTTTTGCAAAAAAATGACCATCCCCTTCTGCTAGGCAAGTAAGCTCTTGGTGATTTTTGAAATTAAACATGGTTATTAACTCCTTTCTTAATTGCACTATATCTGAATACCTCAGCATATAATATATATGTTTTTATGATTTTACATTTTTAAAATTTTATATATATTATATCATAATGTTGTTAATTATTTAAAAACAACTAAGCAGCTAAAATTTAAGTTACAACTTAAACTTTAGCTGCTTAGTCCTCTTGGCTACCTTTATTATATATTACTAATTCTTGTGTAAATAAATTGTTTTTAATTTCTGTGTTTAATAGTACATTAGAATACTTCTCTACAGTATCTTTAACTATGCTTAATCCTATCCCTCTATTTTTACCTTTAGATGAAAACCCCTTTTTATATAATCTATTAATAGATTGAACGTGTCCTAAAAAAGAATTTGATATTATAAGTACTATAGAATCATCATTTTTTATTATTGCTACATTTAACTTTTTATCTTCAGTTAAAACTGCAGCCTCAATAGCATTGTCTAGTAGTATTCCTAAAACCCTAGAAACATCTATATTATTAACTGAAATATCCTCTATGACTTTAACAACTTCTATGCTTACTTCTAATTTTAAATTGGATGCCTTAATAATTTTTGAAGATAAAAGTCCCTTTAATCCTGGAATTTTAATATTTTGAAAGTTAATACATTTATTACTGGTTATTTTTGAACCTGCATTTAATATCTCATTATTGAAGTATTTTTCCAAGCCCTTTAAATCATTATCTTGAATATAACCACTAATAGTAGATAAAATATTTACATAATCATGTTTAAATTTTCTGCCTTCATCAATCATATCTTCAATTATATTTGTATATTCCATGAGCTGTTCAAATTCTTTAACCCTATTATCATAAGCCACTTGTCTCTTAATAGTTTTCCTACTAACGTAAATTATTATAAACCCAAATATGAAATAAATTGATATAAAAATCATATTTATTGAAACATTTCGCTTACATATCCCACTAAAAAAATATTTATAAAGTACTCCTTTTAGATGAATTAAGAGGAGTGATAAACTTACGTATATTAGTATAGTAATGTCCTTATTGGGTGTAATCTCCTTTAGCCTTTGAATCTTAATTCCCTTTTTTAAAAAAACTATATAAATTACTTTACTAATAATGTAGCTAAAGATTAGAACTATCAAATATAATAATATTCCATCCCATATGTT